>JBEVDC010000212.1:0-12503 GCA_040514195.1 Candidatus Limnocylindrales bacterium
GGCATCGCGACGGCCGTGATCCTCGGCCTCGTCGGCTTGACGAACAACGTCGTCCTCGCGCTCGTGCTCCTCGTGGCCTGGTCCCTCATCTTCGCCATCGAGGGGCCGCTCCGGCAGGCGCTCATCAATGGGCTCATCGCGTCGGAGCAACGCGCGACCGTGCTCTCGTTCGACAACCTGATGGGATCAGCGGGCGGCGTCATCGCCCAACCGGCACTGGGCCGAGTGGCCGACGTCAATGGTTATGCTGCCTCCTACCTCGTGGCGGCTGGGGTCCAGGCGCTCTCGGTGCCGTTCCTCATCCTGGCGCGCAGGGAGAAGCCAAGCTCCGACCCGATCGCGCGGCATGATCCGCCGATCCCCGATGCGGCAGAGCCCCGTGTTTCGACCTGAGCATGACGACAAGTCAGCGAAGAGAGGAGCAGCCATGGTCCCGAAGATCGTTCGCCCGCCCGGCGTCCACAGCATCTCCCTATATGACGTCATGTTCCGCTACGGCATCGGGTCTGACGACAGTGACGGCGCCTTGTCGATGCTCGAAGTGACGATCCCCCCTCGCACGCTGGTCAAGCCCCACACGCACACCCGAGAGGACGAGTACTCGCTGATCCTGTCGGGCACCGTCGGTGCGCGCCTCGGCGAGGAGACGGTCGATGAGATCCCCGCCGGCAGCTGGCTCGTCAAGCCGCGCTCGATCCCTCACGCCATGTGGAATGTGAACGACGAGCCCGTGCGTATCCTGGAGGTGGTCCTGCCGGGTGGGATCGAGCGTTACTTCGAGCAGATCGCGCCGGTGCTGACCGAGCACGGGCCGGACTGGACGAAGCGCTACAACGAGCTCGCGGACGAGTTCGGACTCACGATCCTCGACGACTGGTCGAACGAGCTCCAGGCGAGATACGGGATCACGCTCTGAGCCCTGGATGCGAGCACGGCCGCGGGATGCGCCGTTAGGTCCTGTCATGGTGGCGCCACATTCGGGTCGTACCATCTCGCCATGACCGACACCAAGACCACACCCGAACCCGTCAAGTCGGACGCCGAGTGGCGCGCCGTCCTCAGTCCCGAGCAGTACAAGGTCCTTCGCGAGAAGGGGACCGAGCGAGCCTTCAGCGGGGAGCTGTGGGATGAACATCGCTCGGGCTCCTATCGCTGTGCCGGCTGCGGCACCGAGCTGTTCCGGTCGGACGCGAAGTTCGAATCGGGCACCGGCTGGCCGAGCTTCTTCGCGCCAGCTGACCCTGCTGCGGTCGCCACCGAGACGGATCGCTCATTCTTCATGACCAGGACCGAGGCCCTCTGCGCCACGTGTGGCGGGCACTTGGGCCACGTGTTCGACGATGGCCCTGACCCGACCGGACTCCGCTACTGCATCAACTCGGCTGCGCTGACGCTCGATCCGAAGGAGTGATCCGCCCGAGACCGGGCTCCCTCTACGGGCTCGATTGACGCCCGCCGGTTTAAATCCGATAATCTAGGTCGGGATTAGAGCGCGGAGGTCGTGAGCGCCTCGGCCCGCCCTACCAGGAGCAGTGATGGCCGCACCCAAGCAGGACATCGTCAGGGACAAGCGCGACGAGTTCGCGTTCCACGACGACCTGGTCTACCTCAAGCAGGTCAAGCGCGGCCTGAGCCGCGAGACCGTCGAGGAGATCAGCGCCATCAAGGGCGAGCCGCAGTGGATGCACGACTACCGCATCCGCTCCTACGAGCATTTCCTGAAACGGCCGATGCCGACCTGGGGCGGCGACCTCACCAAGATCGACTTCGACAAGATCGTCTACTACCGCAAGCCATCCGAGCGGGAGGAGAAGTCCTGGGACGATGTCCCGGACCAGATCAAGAAGACCTTCGAAAAGCTCGGCATCCCGGAGGCGGAGCGTAAGTTCCTGGCCGGCGTCGGCGCGCAGTACGACTCCGAGGTCGTCTACCACTCCGTCAAGGAAGAACTCTCCAAGCTCGGCGTCGTCTTCATGGGCACCGACCAGGGCCTCAAGGAATACCCCGAGATCTTCAAGAAGTACTTCGGCACGGTCGTGCCGCCCGAGGACAACAAGTTCTCGGCGCTCAACGCGGCCGTCTGGTCTGGCGGCTCCTTCGTCTACGTACCGCCGGGTGTCGATGTGCCGCTCCCGCTGCAGGCCTACTTCCGCATCAACGGAGAGAACACGGGCCAGTTCGAACGGACGCTCATCGTCGTCGATGAAGGTGCATCCGTGCACTACATCGAGGGCTGTACCGCCCCCTTGTATGCCACTGACGCGCTCCATGTCGCCGTCGTCGAGGTCATCGCGCTGCCCAAGGCGAAGGTCCGCTACACGACCATCCAGAACTGGTCGAACGACGTCTACAACCTGGTCACCAAGCGTGCGCACGCCCACGAGGACGCCACCGTCGAGTGGATCGACGCGAATACGGGTTCGCGGCTGACGATGAAGTACCCGAGCATCTACCTGCGCGGCAAGCGGGCGACGGCGGACATCATCAGCGTCGCCGTGGCCGGCAAGGGCCAGCACCAGGACACCGGGGCCAAGGCCGTCCACCTGGCGGCGGACACGAAGAGCCGCATCGTCAGCAAGTCGGTCAGCAAGGACGGCGGCCGTACGAGCTACCGGGGCCAGCTCAAGGTCGCGCCGGGCGCCACGAACGTGGTTGCCAGCGTGCGTTGCGACGCGCTCATGCTTGACGACGTCAGTCGATCGGACACGTACCCATACATCGACATCCAGGAAGACGACACCTCGATGTCTCACGAGGCCACGGTCGGGCGCATCAGCCAGGACCAGGTCTTCTACCTCATGAGCCGCGGCCTGACCGAGAACGAATCGCAGAACCTCATCGTGCAGGGCTTCCTGGAGGTCTTCACCAAGGAGCTCCCGATGGAGTACGCCATCGAGTTCAACCGGCTCGTCAAGCTCGAGATGGAGGGCGGCGTCGGGTGACCGACACGCACCTGCTGGCCGCCGCCACGGAGGCGACGGCCCGACGTTTGAGCGCCGACCTCGAGGAGCCCGACTGGCTCCTCGACGAACGTCTGGACGCCGTACGCCGCGTGGCCGACCTGCCAGACGAAACGAACACGCTCTGGACGACCTACCTCGACCTGCGGCCGGTCCGCTTCGACGATGTGACCACATACGAGGCCGTGGATGGCGGCCTGGTGCAACTCGCGGCTGAGGACGAGCGGCTCCCTGACGGCGCCGCCGCGCTCATCCACATCACCGACGGCCGGGTGGTCGGCCGGGTCAGGTCGGCGGCCGCCCAAGCCGCGGGCGTCTTCGTCGGCACGTTCGCCGAAGCACTGGCCGAGCCCCGCCTGGCGAGGGCCTTCCGGTCCGCTGTCCTTGGCGGCAAGAGCATCGCAGCCGACGATCGCTTCGGGCAGGTCTCGCGTGCCATCGCCTCCATCGGGGTCTTCGTCCATGTCCCCGATGGCGTCGAGCTGTCGGGCCCTGTCGTCGTGCGCTGGTCGGTCGACGAACCGGCTCGGGCGGTGGTCAGTCGGACGGTCGTCGTCCTTGGCGAGCGTGCCCGCGCCGGCCTGCTCGAAGAGCTCGAAGGCCCCGATGTCGGCGCCATGCAGGCCCCGGAGGCCGCCCCCGCCGCCGCGGTCGCTCAGAACCAGTGGTGGGGCACGACCGAGGCCGTTCTCGGGGACGGCTCGGCCCTCGACGTGGCCGGTCTCCAGGACTTCGGTCCCTCGACTGTCGGCTTCGTCTCCCGGACTGCCATCACCGGCCGGGACGCCGCATTGACCTGGGCGCTCGCCCACGTCGGCGGCGCCTGGAGCAAGAGCCGCATCGACAACCACCTCGTCGGCCAGGGCAGCAGCGTCCACCAGGCGGAGATCGCCTTCGGGGGCGCTAGCCAGATCGTCGATCTCTCGTCGTACACCCACCACGTGGGCACGGACACGACCGGCGACCTGCTTTCCAAGGGTGTCTTCCAGGACCGCGCGCGGGCCTACATCAAGGGCCTCATCCGCATCGACCGGAGCGCTCACGGCACCGACTCCTATCTCGGCGAATTCGGCATGCTGCTCGCCAAGAAGGCCCGTTCGGTGACCATCCCCTCGCTGGAGATCGACCAGCCCGACGTGCGGCGCGCCTCTCATGCGAGCTCGGTCGCCCCGATCGACGAGAGCCAGGTCTTCTACGCCATGACTCGTGGCCTTTCCGAGGATGAGGCGCGCAAGGCGATCACGCTGGCCTTCCTTGAGCCGGTCGTCGCGCGGATCCCGCTGCTCGCGGTGCAAGAGCGCCTGCGCGAGCGACTCGAAGTCAAGTGGGTCGAGGCCCACGGCGGGATGGTCGAACACGCGGCGTCGGAGGGCATGCTGACCGGCTCCACCGCCGCGTGACCGGGTTCTATCACCGCGTGACCGGCTCCACCACCGCGTGACCCGTCGGGCCGCTTCCGCATGACGCGCCGCGTCGATGTCGCAGCCCTGGCCGATGTCACGCCGGGCACCATGCTCCGCGTGCAGGTCGACGGCACCGACATCCTGCTCGTCAACCTGGAGGGTGAGGTGCGCGCGATGCAGGGCATCTGCTCGCACGAGTACTTCGAGCTCGATCAGGGCTTCCTGACCGGCGACTCGCTGACCTGCGCCCTGCATCTTTCGCGCTTCGACCTGATCACCGGCGAGGCGCTCGACCCGCCCGCCGAGTTGCCGCTGGCCATGTACGCGGTGGTCATCGAAGGCGATCGGATCGTGCTCGAGCTTCCTGAGGGGCCGATCCCTGTCAACGAATAGGCAAAGTCGAACGAGTGGGCGCAGACGGTGGCACTAGGCCCGCCACCGCCCGAGCCACAGTCAGGCGGTCGGCAGCACGATGCCCGATCCGCTGGCCGTGGCCGAGGTAAGGATCGCCTGGCCGAAGATCACGTCCGCCAGACCGACGCCGAGATGCGAGACGAGGACGCGGCCCTCGGCTGGACGACCGAGGCCGGCGACGATGGCCTCGCCCAGCGTGGCCGCCGGATCGGGGTAGTCGTCGAATGCCCCGCTGACGCGATTGGCCTCGAACTGCCCGCGCTCGTCGACCAGGAAGAGCGCTGCGTCGCGGGCCACGGCGGCCGACATCATCGTCGCGTAGTCGACCGCTACGACGAGCGCGTCGGGGACCAGCCAGTCCGGCGGCACGACCTGCCGGACGGCCCCGAAGGAAACGGCGGTGACCACGATGTCCGCGGAGGCCATGGCCGCCTGGGCGGATGGCGCGGCCTCCACGGCGCCGATGCCGGGGGTGCCACGCGCCACGTCAGCCAGGTCCTTCGCCCGCTCAGAGTGTCGATCGTGCACCATCAGCCTCAGCCCGGGCAGCAGGCGTCCGAGGACGGGCAGGTGGCTGCGACCCTGCACCCCGGCCCCGATGAGCGCGGCACGGGTCGGTCGGCCCGCGATGCGCGGGGCGAAATGGCGAATGGCCACACCGGTCACAGCCGCCGTGCGGTGGGCGGTGATCGGCGCGCCGTCGAGGATGCCGATCGGGAACCCGGTCCGTGGGTCGTCGAGCAGGACGAGGGCTGAGATGGCCGGCAGCCCGACCGCCCCGTTGCCGGGAAAGCCGACGACCCACTTCATGCCCAGCAGATCATCGGCTCCGCTCGCATCAGACCCGGGCATGAAGGCCGGCATGGCGTGCGCAAAGGCCTCGGAGGGCCGCGGGCTGACGCCGAGCTTGGGTGGCAGCTGGGCATCGCGTGCGAGCCCGATCATGGCTGCCTCCGCCAGCTCGAGGCGCTCGTCGAGTGGCGGCATCGCGGCCTCCACGGCGGCCGCGTCGAGGTATCGCAATGGCGGGCGTGATGGCACGTCCGAAGAGTACCGTCGGGCCGCCCGGTCCGGGCCAGGCGCGGGTACGATTCCGAGGTGACGCCCGACGAGCAGGCGAGCAGCCTCGCCAACCTGAAGCTCGAGCGCGATGCGATCGTCCTCTATGACCGATTGGCAGAGATGGAGCGCGAGCCGCGTCGGGCCGCGGCCTTCCGATCCATCGCTGGGAACGAGCGGCGCCACGCGGAGATCTGGGCGCAGCGCCTGCGCGAGGATGGCGCCATCGTGCCGCTACCCAGCGCGCCGCGCATGCGCGTCCGTTTCATCATCCTCATCGCGCGGGTCTTCGGCACGGGTTCGGTATCGGAACTCGTTCGCTCGCTGGAAGGGGACGAGGAGGAGGCATACACGGGCCAGGAGCACCCGGACGTGGCCGGCATCATCGATGACGAGCGCGCCCACGCGGAGATCTGGCGGCGGCTCGATGCAGGCGACCTCGATGCCGCCGCGCTCAGCGAGGGCGATGCCGCGAGCACTGCGGCGACGATCGCGCCGCGCGCGGAGTCGTGGCACGTCTCGGGTCGGTCGGGCACGCTGCGAGCGTCGATCTTCGGCATCAGCGACGGTCTCGTCTCCAACCTCTCCCTGGTCATGGGCGTCGTCGGCGCCAACCCCGACGAGCACATCATCGTCCTGGCAGGTGTGGCTGGACTGCTGGCGGGCGCCTTCTCGATGGGCGCCGGGGAGTGGATCAGCATGCAGAGCCAGCGAGAGCTGTTCGAGCGCCAGATCGAGCTCGAGCGCGAAGAGCTGCGCGTCATGCCGGAGCAGGAAGAGGCCGAGCTGGCCGGCCTCTACCGGCGCAAGGGGATCCCCGACGCCGACGCCCGACGCCTGGCACATCAGCTCATGGCGGATCCGGAGATAGCGCTCGACACCAAGGTCCGCGAGGAGCTCGGCCTCGACCCTGGCGAGCTCGGCTCCCCATGGGGCGCCGCCGCGGGCTCGTTCCTGGCCTTCGTGGTCGGCGCTTCCGTTCCGCTCATCCCATACCTCCTCGCGGACGGCGTGCCCGCCTTCGTCGCTTCGCTCGGCCTGTCGCTCGTGGCGCTCTTCGCGGTCGGGGCAGCGGTCAGCCTGCTGACGGGACGTTCCGCCATCCGAAGCGGGCTGCGACAGACGGTCATCGGCGCCCTCGCGGCCGCCGTCACGTTCGCCGTCGGCTCACTCATCGGGGTGGCGGCAGCCTGAGACATGGATCCGGCCGACCTTCGTGAGGTGCTTATCGCCGAGGGCGTGCCGGTGGCGGTCGTCGATCGTGCCTCCGGCCACGAGTGGGCCAACGGCCCGGGTGACCAGTACGCGGCGCATCAGCACGACTACGACAAGGTGCTCCTGTGCCTCGCTGGGACCATCACCTTCACGCTGCCCGCGACGGGTCGAGCCGTGGCGCTTCGAGCGGGCGAACGGCTCGACCTCCCGGCGGGCACCCTCCACGCTGCGAGCGTCGGTCCAGCCGGCGTCCGCTGCCACGAGACCCACCTTCCCGCGGGCACGTTCAGCAGCTCGCGAGCGTGAAGGCCTCAGCGAGCTTCGGTCACGCCCTCGTGGGCTTCCGTCAGGCCCTCGTCTGACTCGAGATCGAAACCAGGCCCGTCGAGGTAGCGGCGATGCATCTCGAGGACCTGGGACACGACCGCGACCGGGACCTCACCACCCCAACGGCCGATGGTGTCGCTGATCCATTCCGCCTCGATGGCCCGCTCGTCCGCCGCCAGGTCATCGTCCTGGCGTGCGACGCGCCCGACGACGGCCCAGATGACGGCTGTCGCACCCACGAGGATGACCAGGAAGACCCAGAACGCGAACGGATCGCTCATGGCCGGAGTATAGGAGCGGCACGGCGCATCGCTGCTGCCTGGCCTCGCGTCGTGCGGTGCCTGCCGCGGACCGTGTAGCCGGTATCCTGCGCCGATGATCACCTGGACCCCGAGCCCCGTCATCATCCAGCTCGGCCCGATCGGCATCCCGTGGTATGGCCTCGGCTACGCGATCGCCATCGCCGTCGGCGTCTGGCTGGCAGGCGTGGAGGCTCGCCGCAAGGGCCTGGATACCCGCATCATCGGCGACGGCCTGCTGTGGGTCGTGGTGGGCGGAGTCATCGGCGCCCGCCTCTACCACGTCATCGACCAGTGGCAGCGGTACCAGGACGACCTGCTGGCCATCGTCCTGCCGCCCTACAGCGGGCTTGGCCTCTACGGCGGCATCGCCGGCGGGCTGGTCGGGCTCTTCCTCTACTCCCGCCGACGTGGCTTCCCCTTCCTGCCCTGGGTCGACGCCTTGGTGCCGAGCCTGTTCATCGGTCAGGCCATCGCGCGCTGGGGCAACTTCTTCAACCAGGAGCTCTACGGCCCGCCGACCGACTTGCCGTGGGCCATCGCCATCGAGTGCCAGCACCGCGTCGCCGCGTACGCGTGCTCAGCGTTCCCGTTCGAGACGACCGGCTTCCACCCGCTCTTCTTCTACGAGGCCGCGCTCAGTCTCATCGGCGGCCTCCTTGCGCTCTGGATCGGCCGCCGCTTCGTCGACCGCTTGCGACCTGGCGATCTGTTCTCGTTCTGGCTCATCTGGTATGGGCTCGTGCGCGCCTACCTCGAGACGTTCCGCGAAGGCTGGAACTGGGCGGTCTCGGGCGTCCCTGTCGCGACGGCCATCTCCATCGTTGCCGTCGTCCTTGGGGTCGCGACCATCCTGTGGCGACATCGACCAGGGGCATCAGCAGAGACCGAGATCGAGATGGCCTCAGGGTCGGAACCCGCTGGCGCCTCCAGGCCCGAGGGATCCGCCGACGCCGAGACCGACGTCGAAGCCGAGACGGAGCCGCCGCCTCGGGTCGACGATCCCGACCGACCCGCCCCCATCGACTGACTTCCAGTCCCCGTGCAGATCGATGACATCGCGAGCCGGGCGGCGTCATGCTGGCAGCGTGTCCGAACCCACGGCGATCCGAGGCATCGGCCCCGGGGCGCCGGTCGCGCTGCGGCTGCTTCGACGGACCTTCGGCCTCATCGGTCGGGGCCTCCTTGGCTTCCACCTCGAGCTGTCCGGCGAGGAGCACTTGCCTCGTGATCGCGATGGGCGACCGGTCGGTGGCTGGATCGCGGCCGGCCTCCCGCATGTGACCTGGATCGAGCCCTTCGTGATGCTGGTCCTGCTGCCGGTCGAGCCGCGTCTCGTCTGGTTCGGGGACGCGCGAGCGATGGAGCGCTCCCGGCTGCGAAGAGCGGCGATCCGCGTCCTCGGCGGCGTGGTTCCCATCCGGCCAGGCGGCGGGCCGGAGGCGTTCGAGGGACACGTCGAGTCGATCCGTGCGGTCGTCGGCACCGGCGCGATCTTCGCCCTCTTCCCCGAGCGCGGCCCGGCCGTGCCGCCCGGCAAGGCTCGCCCCATCGCATCTGGCATCGGTTACTTCGGGCTGCGATCGGGCGCGCCGATCGTGCCCATCGTCTTCGGCGGCACGCACGAGCTCTACCGCGGTCGCCGGATCCAGATGCGCATCCTGCCTCCCGTCGCCGCCACTGACCTTGCCGCCGAGGCCTCGATGAGCGGAGCCGTGATGGACGAGCGCGACGCGGCCCACGCGGTGGCGGCCGCCGTCCACACCCTGACGGCCGAGGCCGTGGCCGAGGCACACCGAGCCACGGAGCCGCGACCGGGCAGCACGAAGCGCTGGCGCTGGCTGACGCACGCCTTCCGGTGACCTACGCCCTTCGCTGACGCCACTCCTATACTCGGCCGCGATGCACTACGCGGAGTCCATCCTCGACCTGGTCGGCGAGACGCCGCTCGTACGTCTGAGCCGCGTCACGCGCGATCTCGACCCCCTCGGTCCACCCGACCGACAGCCGCTCATCCTGGCCAAGCTCGAGATGCTCAACCCGGGCGGCTCGGTCAAGGATCGCATCGGGCTGCCCATGATCGAGGCAGCCGAGCAGGCCGGCCTGCTGCGGCCGGGCGGCACGATCATCGAGCCGACGAGCGGCAACACGGGTCACGGCCTGGCGATCGCGGCCGCTCTCAAGGGCTACCGCTGCATCTTCGTCATGGCCGACAAACAGTCACCCGAGAAGCAGGCCCTCCTAAGGGCGTACGGGGCTGAAGTCGTGCTCTGCCCGACGAACGTCGCTCCCGAGTCGCCCGAGAGTTACTACTCGGTCGCCGCGCGGTTAGCCCGCGACATCCCGGGCGCCTTCAAGCCCGACCAATACTGGAACGCGGAGAACACCCTGGCGCACGAGCGGACGACCGGTCCAGAGCTCTGGCGACAGACGGAAGGCCGGCTGACGCACTTCGTGGCCAGTGTCGGCACCGGCGGCACCATCAGCGGAGCCGTTCATTACCTCCGAGCGCGGGCCCCGTCCTTGACGGTCGTCGGGGCCGACCCCGAAGGCTCCGTCCTCTCGGGCGACACGGCCCGACCGTACCTGACCGAAGGCGTCGGCGAGGACTTCTTCCCGGGCACCTTCGACCCCGACACCGTCGACCGCTGGGTGCGCGTCTCCGACCGCGACGCGTTCGCCATGGCCCGCCGGATCACGCGTGAGGAAGGCATCCTGGCCGGCGAGTCGTGTGGCACGGCGGTCGTGGCTGCCCTGGACGAGGCGAGCCGCCGGATGCGCGAAGCGCCCGACGCCGCCGCAGACGCGGTCATGGTCGTCCTTCTGCCAGACGGAGGCCGATCCTACCTCTCGAAGCTCTACAACGACGAGTGGATGCGCGTCAACGGCCTGATGGCGACGACCGGAGCCGTGGTTCGCGTCGCAGAGCTGCTCGCCGATCGGCATCCGCACGGTGCCGCCCTGCCTGATCTCGTCCTGGCTCGCACCACGCAGCGAGTCGGCGCGGCCATCGACCAGCTCCAGGCGTTCGGCATCAGCCAGATGCCCGTCTCCGAAGCGACCGAGGGGGATGCGCTCGAGGCCATCGTCGGCTCGATCAGCGAGAAGGGACTCCTCGATCGAGCCTTCCGCGATCCCTCGGTCGTCGACCGCACGGTCGGTGAGGTGATGGATCGGGCCTTGCCCACGCTCGACGTCCTGGCCAGCCTCGATGATGCTTTCGCCATGCTGACTGCGGGCAGCGCGACCGCGCTCATCGCCACCCGGGCTGACCGACCGGCCGGCGTCATCACCAAGCTCGACCTGCTGGAGTACCTCTCGCATCATGGCGACTGAGGACAAGGGCGGAGGGACTCGGACGGCCCGCGGCCCGGTCGGGACGGTGACCCTCGTGTTCACTGACATCGAGGGCTCGACCCAGCTGCTGCAGACGCTCGGCGCACGCTATGCCGATCTGCTGGTCGACCACCATCGGCTGCTCGGGACGGCCTTCCGTGAGCATGATGGGACCGAGCAGGGCACGGCCGGCGACGGCCTGTACTTCACCTTCCCGAGCGCCCGCGCCGCGGTCTCGGCCGCCATCGCCGCGCAACGCTCGCTGGTCGGGCACAGCTGGCCTGACGAGCGCCCCGTCCGCGTGCGGATGGGCATCCACACCGGTGAGCCGGCGAGCCACGGGATCGGCTACATCGGGCTCGACGTGCACCGGGCGGCCCGCATCGCGAGCGTCGGCCACGGCGGCCAGATCCTCATCTCCCGAACGACCTACGACCTCATCGCGGGCGAGCTGCCGACCGACGTCAGCCTGACCGACCTGGGCGAGCATCGGCTCAAGGACCTGGTCGGGGCACAGCACCTCTTCCAGGTCACGGCGACCGGACTGCCGAGCGCCTTTCCGCCGGTCCGCACGGTCGACGCGCAGCCCGGCAACCTGCCGCGCCAGTTGACGACGTTCGTCGGTCGGGAACGGGAGCTGGCGGAGGGCGGGCGCATCGCGGAGGCGGCTCCGCTGCTGACCCTGACCGGGCCAGGAGGCGTCGGCAAGACGCGCCTCGCCCTCCGACTGGCGAACGATGCGGCGCCGGGATTCGTGGATGGTGCCTGGCTCGTCGAGCTGGGCGTCGTGAGCGATCCCGACGGCGTCCCCCAGGCTGTCGCGTCAGCGCTCGGCATCGTCGAGCAACCGGGCCGGCCGCTGATGGCCTCGATCCTCGAACACCTGCGAGCGCGGGAGGCACTCCTGGTGCTGGACAACTGCGAGCACCTCCTGCGTGCTTGTGCGGAGTTGGCCCATTCGATCCTGCGCGAGTGTCCCGGTGTGCGGATCCTGGCGACCAGTCAGGAACCGTTGGCCATCGCCGGCGAGGCGCTCCTGCCCGTGCCCTCCCTGTCGCTCCCCGACGCCGGCACGCTCGACGTCGACCGACTGCTGGCATGCGAGGCGGTGCGCCTCTTCCGCGAGCGCGCCCAGATGGTCTTGCCCACCTTCGAGATCGACACCCACAACGCCGGGCCGGTGGTCCACATCGTCCGCCGGCTGGACGGCATCCCGCTCGCTCTCGAGCTCGCAGCCGCACGCCTGCGCTCGCTCTCTGCTGACCAGATCGCGGCCCGGCTGGACGATCGCTTCCGGCTGCTGACGGGGGGCAGCCGCGTCGCTGTCGCCCGCCATCAGACCCTTCGCGCGGCGATGGACTGGAGCTACGAGCTGCTGGCCGACGATGAACGCGCGCTGTTGCGCCGAGTGTCGGTCTTCCACGGTGGCTTCGCGCTCGAGGCCGCGGAGACGGTCGCCGCCGGCGAGCTCGTCGACGAAGCCGACGTGC
>JBEVDC010000014.1:0-8654 GCA_040514195.1 Candidatus Limnocylindrales bacterium
GCCACCGACGGCGCCCAGGCGGGTCGCTTCCTTGCGACCGTTCGCCAGTGGCTCGAGTCGGTCGACGAGTCGACCTCCATCTGGTGACCGAAGCGCACGAGCGATGCCTGACACGCCCGTGACCGAGCCGCCGTCTGAGCGCCTGAGCATCTCCGAGCGGGCAGCCAAGCGCGACCGGATGGCTCAGTCCGGTCGCGACCGGTACGGCAGCCTGCTGCGCACCCTGCAGGCCGGGCGCGAGCTGCCCGTCGGTGGAAAGCAGCGCACGCGCTACGAGTGGAACCCCATCTTCGGCAAGCTCATCGTCGCGGTCGTGGCCGTTGTCGTAGCCTGGTTCATGCTGCGCGCGGGCGTGACCATCTGGCGCGACAACACGACCGACACCTGGGCCGGTCCCGACGCAAGCGTCGTGTCGGGCCAGCGACTCGAAGACTGCCCGCCGGTCAACATCCTCCACGACGATGCCTTCCCGACCTGGATCCGCTACCAGGGCACCATCTTTGCCCTGGCCAACGCGCGACGACCGGTCGCTGAGGTGACCGCCGAGAATGGCTACCAGGCGTCCGGCTACACCAACGACTCCCGCCTGCTGCTCCTGATGCTCGATCCGGCGACAGGATCCCCGCTCCAGGACCAGCTCCTGGTCTACGATCCGAGGGCCAGCGTCGGCGAGCTCTATCGACTGCAGCCGGAATGCAGCTGATGGGCCGCGAGTTGCCTATGTTCGCGCCGCCAGGTGCTGGTCACGCACACGGTGCGCGAGAGCCGCTGACCATCGCCATGGGCGGCGGCTCGTTGACGGCGGCGGCGGCCGATGGCTCACACCCCCTTCGTCGGCACCCCGAGTGGATCCGCGCCCGACTTCCATCTGGCGCCAACTACCACGAGCTGAAGGGCATCCTCCGCGACCTGACCCTCAACACCGTGTGCGAGGAGGCTCGCTGTCCGAACATCGGCGAGTGCTGGGAGCAGCGCACGGCGACGATCATGATCCTCGGTGACACCTGCACGCGTGCCTGCGGCTTCTGCGCGGTCAAGACCGGTCGCCCGACGTGGAACGACGAGGACGAGCCGAGGCGCGTGGCCGAAGCCATCCGGCAGATGCGCCTGGAGCACGTCGTCGTGACCAGCGTCGCGCGGGACGACCTGCCCGACGGCGGCGCCCACATCTTCGCTGAGACGATCCACGCCCTTCGCCGCGAGTGCCCGGGCATGGGCGTCGAGGTCCTCATCCCCGATTTCAACGGCCTGGATGGGCCCCTGCGGACGGTCATGGAGGCCGGGCCGGACATCCTCAACCACAATGTCGAGACCGTCGAGCGGCTCCAGAAGCCCGTCCGCAAGCGCGCTCGCTACCACCGCTCCCTGGACGTGCTCGCCAGGGCCAAGGCGTTCTCACGAGAGGCCACCGGTCGTGGCGACGCCGTGCACACGAAGTCGAGCCTGATGGTCGGCCTAGGCGAGACGCGCGCGGAGCTCTCGCAGGCCTTCCGCGACCTGCGCGCGGTGGACTGCGACATCCTGACCATCGGCCAGTACCTGCGGCCCTCCGAGGCGCACCTGCCGATCGAACGCTATGTCCACCCCGACGAGTTCGGCGAGATGAAGGTCGAGGCGCTCGCCCTCGGCTTCAAGCACGTCGAGTCAGGGCCGCTCGTGCGCTCCAGCTACCACGCTCGCGATCAAGTGCCTGACGCCGAGCTGAAGCGTGCCCGCCGCCAGGCCATGCGCCACGCGGAAGGCACCGTCGTCCCGCTCGCCGGCTGACGAGGCGACGCGAAGCGCTCAGGCTACGGTGGCGCCGACGTCGACGGCTCGATGGGTGCCGATGACGATGCGGCCGGCACCGTCGTCGAGTTGAGCGTCACCGGATCGTCGGTCAAGGCGCGCAACCTGAAGAAGCCACGCGGGCCCGGGACGATCCCAGCCCTCGGCGCCTTGAGGCGGTAGTCGCCTGTCTGTCCGGGGCTCAGTGCGTCGGGGCCAGCGAGCTTCAAGAAGTACGGCCCCATCGAATAGTTGTTGCTGACCGCGAAGTGTGGTCGGAGCACCGAGGATCCGGTATTCGCGACCCGCACATGGATCTCCGCCACGTCGCTCTTGCCCTCGACCGGGATCACAGCCAGAACTCGCATCTGGAGGGGGGCTGGGGTGGCGATGGCGACCCCGAGACATGCCAGGGCCGGGGCGGAGAGAACGACGAGGAGCGCCCATCGGACGCGTCGTCGGCCCAGGAGGCCCCCTCGTGGCTGCCATGCGCTCGCGAACGCTCCGGACGCGACCGTGGCAAGCGATGCGAGCCAGAGCGGGGTCATCATGGCGTAGTAGATGTCTTGCGAGCGGACCGAGAAGAGGAAGATGATCCAGGGCAGGACGAAGAGCGCCGGGCCCAGCCGACGCATGAACAACACTGTCGCGACGAGCAGTCCTATCGCCACCGAAAGGGCCGCGTAGTTGTAGAAGGTGAGCGCGCCGCTGCCCTCGAGCAGATGGTAGGAGATGCCTACCAGGCCTTGACCGTAGGGCACGGCATGCGAGGTCAGAGGCGTGCTGATCCCCTCGAGCCATGCGCGTGGGTCGGCGGCGATGAAAGGCAGGTTGATGAGCAGGAAGGTGGCGCCCGCGATGGCGGTGAACAGGCCGACGACTCGCGCGGCCTGAGGTACGGGCAGCTCACCGCGCCGTACGGACCAGATGCCGACGAGCAGGAATGGCACGAGAAACCACGCGAGCTGCTGTGTCGCGCACGCGGCGCCCAGGCAGATCGCGCGCACGACAGCTCGCCGATCCAGCCGGCCGGCCACTCCCGTAGAAGTCCAGGCGATGGCGACAGGGATCAGGAGCACACAGGCGATCACGGCCGGATAGCCTCGATGCGCGTACGCGGGTAGCAGTCCGAAGCCCAGCACCAGGGCGGTCGCTGGCGACCCCCACAGGGGCGGCATGAGCCGCCACTGCAGGACGGCGCCGGCGATGAGTGAGGCCATCGTCACGACCCCGGCGGCGACGTACCCCTGGACCACGATCCCGACGGCCGCGGTGAGGATCGCCATCAGCGGAGGGTATGGATAGGTGTCGATGATCCCCCCATCCATCGTCTTCGTGAACCCGACGTCCAGGCTCCTGATATCGGGCCAGTGCACCCCGTAGGCTGGCGTGCCGTGCCGGATGGCATCTGCCGCACGGACCGCGAGCACGCCTTCGTCCGTGGCGCCGTGGTGCAGCAGGAAGAGGCAGCAGGCCAGCACCACCGCCACGCCGAGGATCCCGGCCTCGACGACGGTCATCAGTCGTCGAGACGAGACCGTCGTGACGAGCACGGCCGCTCCCATCATTGCCGCGTAACACGCGCTGATGACGAGGGCTACCGCAGGAGCCCGGGGCACTGCGTCTTGCCACAGGTCAGCTGTGCCGATGAACAGACTGACGACAGCGAGAAGCGCAAAGCCCCGATGCCACTGGGTGATCGGATTCGGGGCGCGCACGCCCGCCCCGACCGTGGATGGATCGTCGGCGGTCCCGGCCATCGCACGGATGTCTGGATCGATCACGGGCACATCGTACGTGCAACGGCGGCGTCAGCAGCGCCTCCCCCGCCGAGCGGTGGGCGTGACGCCGCTCAGCCTGTCAGACGCTGAGCCGCCCGATCCAGGCGCGCGGGATCGTGCCGTGGTCCGCCCACCAGCGAAGGCTGTCCGCGAGCGTCTCATCCAACGGTCGATAGGGTCGACCGAGCAGTCGTTCGCCTGTCGAGCCGTCGATGGGGCCGATGCCAAGCGGCCATTCGAGGCCGGCGCGGGTCGGCATGTCACGCATGAGGCGCCCACCGAGGCGGTCGTTGAGGCTGGCCCCCGCCTTGGCGAGGCTCGGGGGCAGCCAGATCCGCCGGACCCTACGGGATGTCAGGCGGTCGAGCATCGATGCCAGCTGGCGATAGCCCGTATCCGTGGCGCTGAGGATGACGCGATCGCCGGGTGGCCTGGCGGCGAGGCGCAACACGGCATCAGCGACGTCTCGTACGTCCACCCAGCTGCTCCCCGCGTCGAGATCGACGCTGGGGCTGGCGAGCAGGGCGACGATGATGGAACCAGACTGCCCGGGCCCGCGATCCCCGGGACCGATGGTCAGCGATGGGTGGACAGAGGAGACCGCGGCTCCCTTGGTGCGATGGTGACCGACCACCTCCTCGGCGAGCACCTTGCTCTGGAGATACGGGTCGCCCCATTGCGGTTGCGTGGCGTCCCAATACGGCGAGTTGACGCCGACGGTACCGGCATGCGGTCCGTCCGGATGCGGGCGGAAGACCACCGCGCTGCTGATGTCGATGACGTGCGGCGTGCCGGCATCGCGTGCGGCCGATAAGACCACCTCGGCGATGGCTGGGTTGTCACGGAGCATCGTCGACGCAGCATCGCGACGATACGAGTAGGAAGCTGCAGCGTGCACGACGACCTCCACGCCCTCAAGGGCGACGAGCAGGTCGCGTCGCGACATGAGGTCGCCCACCGCGAGGTCGATCGCAAGCTCCCCGAAGATTGCCTCGGCCTTGGCCGGGTCACGGATCAGCCCGCGGACCTGGTGCCCAGCCTCGAGCGCGGCTCTTGCCACGCCCTGCCCGACGAAGCCTGTCGCGCCGGTGACGAGCATCCGCATCAAGGGAGGATACGGCTGACTGGAGATGGCCACCTCGGCGCGGATGGTCGAAAGGGGTGCCTATTGGCACCGAAATCCCGCTGCTGGACCGATGGTCCTATTGCCCGGTTTCGGGCGACCTGCGCTAACCTCTGGCCATGAAAGACCTTCGAACCCGCTGGGCCGCTCTCGTCGCGGCCCTGTTGCTCCTCCTCTGCGCCGCCGGCGTCGCCGGTGCGGCTCATGTGATCCTGCCGGCCACGGCCGCGCCCCAGGCGCAGGAGCAGGTGGCCAAGGATCACGAGGACGAGGACATCGACGAAGACGAAGACCAGGATGAGGACTCCACGACCGAGGACACCACGGAGGACGTGCAAACCGATGCCGTCGCCCCGGCCGCCGATGGCGCGCAGGGGGAGCATGGTGCCCTCGTCTCCGCTGTCGCCCAGAACAAGGAGTGCGTCGGTGGGCTGCACGACAACCACGGCTGGGCTGTGAGCCAGGTCGCCCGCGGCCTCCTGGTCCCCGAAGCTGACGGGTGCCCGCTCTGGGTGCCCCTGACGGTCACGACGACGACCGACACGACCGAAACGACAGACGTCGCTGCGGCGCCCGGCAAGTCCGGCGAACACCGCAAGGACAAGGACAAGAAGGCCAAGACGCACGGGCGCTGGGCCAGTCAGCCCTGACCCACGTCCACGATCAGGTACGAAGGGCCCGGTCCGAACCGGGCCCTTTCGATTCCCCTAGCATTGCCGGGTGTCGCCTTCGCTCGCTCGGACCATGCCGCTGACGGAGCTGCACTGTCACCTCGGCGGCGCCGTGGCGCCCGCCATCATGTGGGGCATCGCGCATTCGCAGGGCATCAAGCTTCCGACCAAGGATTATTGGGAATTCCGTGAGCTGATCACGGTCTCACCGCGTCGCGGTCGCTCCTTCGACGGCTACCTGGAGCTCTTCCACTGGACCGAGCTCATCCAGTCCTCTCCGCTGGCCGTCGAGCGCAGCGTCTACGAGGTCGTCGGTGGCGCCTACCGCAAGAACAACGTGACCACCTGCGAGCTGCGCTTCAACCCCATGAAACGCAATCGCGGGGGTGAGCAGGACCTCGACCACATCATCAGTGCCGCCATCCGAGGCATGGACCGCGCGATGCTCGAATACCCGGTCACGCCGGGCCTCATCTTCTGCCTCGACCGCGCATTCCCCTACGCCCTCAACGAGATCATCGTCGAGAAGGCCATCGCCTATCGCGGCCGTGGCGTCGTCGGCGTCGACATCGCCGGGCCCGAGAGCCCGACCTTCCGCCCCCGTGACTACCGACGCCTGTTCTCCAGGGCACATCGTCGCGGGCTGGGGATCACGGTCCACACCGGTGAAGCGGGGCCGGTCGAGGAGATCGCCGAGGTCGTCGAGCAGCTCGAGCCTTCGCGCATCGGCCACGGGGTCAAGGCGGCCTACGACCCGCGCACGATGGCCATGATCCGCGAGCGCGGCATCGTCCTCGAGGTCTGCCCGACCAGCAACCTCAACACGCGTGTCGTCTCCGGCTGGGACGAGTTTCGCTGGATCTTCGATACCTTCCGTCGCAACGCGGTGCGATTCACCATCAACACCGACGGCCCGGAGATGCTCAAGACCTATATCCGCGACGAGCTCACCACCCTCGGACGGTTGGGGATCCTGAGCCACGAGGAGCAGGCGCAGTCCGCGGAATGGGCGCGACAGGCGTCGTTCGTGGCCGGCGTCAGCGACGTGCCCGCGCCCAAGCGCCAGCCGCCAGGTCGCTCGCAGCTCGAGCGCGAAGAGGCCTAGCCTCGATGACCCGCCTCGAATACGCCCTCGCAAGTGGGCTCCTCAGGCTCTTCGGGTGGCTCTTCTCGTTCCTTCCCATCGTCGCCGATCGAGTCGTCCTGGCCAGCCCACGAACGCCACGCCTGGAGGGCAACCTGGCCTTCATCCACAGGGCGATTCGGGAACGGCACCCGAGACTGCAGCCCGTCGTCCTCCTCGAGACCTATGACCATGGTCTGCTCGCCAAGGTCGCCTATCTCATGCGAACGATTCGCGGCATGTACTACCTGCGGACCTCGAGCCTCGTTGTGGTCGACAACGCGTACCTGCCTGTCCATGTCGCTCGCCACCGGCCGGAGACGACGGTCGTCCAGGTGTGGCATGCGGTCAGTGCTGTCAAGCGCTTCGGCGTCGACACCGCTAGACCGCCGCTCGAGCCCGAACGGACCTTTCTCCACCGCTACTACGACTACGTCATCACCTCCTCCGAGGGGGTACGTGACACGTACTCGGCAGCGCTGCGAACGCCGGTCGAGCGGGTGCTGGCGCTCGGAATCCCGCGCACCGACTTCTTCTTCGACCCCAAGGCGATCGAGGCCGCACGCCGGCGCCTGCTCGAGGTCCATCCCTCGCTCGTCGGCCGGAAAGTCATCCTGCATGCTCCAACGCTGCGCGGCCGCGGCAGCCAGAAAGCCTCGGCAGCGGCACTCGACGCGGTCCGACTGCGGGCTGGGCTACCCGCCGAATACGCGCTCGTGCTCAAGGTCCACCCGAACGTCGATGTCGCCAGCGTGCCGTCGGCCGGCTATGACGTCGTGTTCGATCCCAGGGATGAGATCAACGAGCTCCTGGCATCGACCGACTTCCTGATCACGGACTATTCATCGGCCATCTTCGAGTTCGCGCTCCTGCGCCGGCCGATCGTCCTGCTGACGGGCGACCTTGCCGAGTACGCTCGTGATCCGGGTGTCTACCTCGACTTCTCGAGCGCGATGATCGGGACCCAGGTCACCGACACGGATGGCGTCGTTGATGCCATCCTCCAAGACCGCTTTGATCTGTCGACGTACGACGCCTTCATCGCTCGTCATGTCGGCGCATGCGACGGTCGCGCCAGTGCACGGTTCGTGGAACGCTTCGCGCCCGCCTGAGGGTCGCCTCAAGAAGCCCGCGCCTGGGCGCGCCCGATCAGGGCCGTGCCGGGGACGTCCGGCTTCCGGGAAGCGGGGTACGATGTCCGCTCGCTCAGCACGCTGGTGACTTATTTCCGCGCTGGGCGACCTGCGTGAGCAGCATCGTGGGGATGGATGTCGATGACCGGTTCGCTCTCAGGCCGCCGCGTGATGGTCACCGGCGGCGCCGGCTTCCTCGGTCGAGTCGTCGTGCGCCGCCTGGGCGAGGCCGGTGTCACCGACATCTTCGTGCCCCGTAGCGCGGACTACGACCTTCGCGATCGCGATGGCATCCGCCGCGCCATCGACGATGGGCGCCCGGAGCTCATCATCCACCTCGCCGCCGTCGTCGGCGGCATCGGCGCCAACCGCGAGAATCCCGGTCGCTTCTTCTACGAGAACGCGATCATGGGCATCGAGCTCATGGAGCAGGCGCGGCTGGCCGGGGTCGCCAAGTTCGTGGGCGTCGGCACTGTCTGCTCCTACCCAAAGCACACCCCGGTGCCCTTCCATGAGAACGACCTTTGGACCGGCTACCCCGAGGAGACCAACGCGCCATATGGCCTGGCCAAGAAGATGCTCCTCGTCCAGGCGCAGGCGTATCGGCAGCAGTACGGCTTCAACGCCATCCACCTCGTGCCGGTCAACCTCTACGGCCCAGGCGACAACTTCGACCCAGCGAGCTCCCATGTCATCCCGGCACTCATCAAGAAGTGCGTCGATGCCCGTGACGCGGGCGCCGACCACATCGAGATCTGGGGCACGGGCTCGGCGTCGCGCGAGTTCCTCTATGTCGATGACGCCGCCGAGGGTATCGTCCTCGCCGCCGAGCGCTACGACGGCGCGGATCCGGTCAACTTGGGCGTCGGCCGCGAGATCACCATCCGGGACCTTGTCGAGCTCATCGTCGGCCTGACCGGCTTCGAGGGCGAGATCCGCTGGGATGCCACGAAACCCGACGGCCAGCCGCGTCGCGCCCTCGACACCAGCCGCGCTCGCGAGGGGTTCGGCTTCGTGGCCGGCACAACCTTCGACGACGGCTTGCGGCGAACGGTC
>JBEVDC010000068.1:0-40705 GCA_040514195.1 Candidatus Limnocylindrales bacterium
TGGGCACGGCCGCCGGCTCGGCGACCATCATCGTCAACCTTGCCCCGGGCACCGACCTCGACGCCCAGACCGAGGAGTTTCTCGACGCCCTGGCGCCGGTGGCGTCGGGCGGCTACTCCGTCCGCGCCGGGACCGTGTCGGGTGGCGGCAGCGGCTTGCAGGTCATCGTGTCGAGCGAGGACGAGGCCGCGCTGGCCTCGGCCACGTCCGAGATCACCGCCGCGATCAACACCATCGACGGCATCGTGAACGTCCAGAACGACCTGGCCGAGGAGGCACCCGAGCTCCAGATCGAGGTCGATCCTGCGAAGGCCATCGCGGTCGGCTCGACCACCGCGCAGCTGGCACAGGAGGTCCGCAACCTGCTGCTCGGCCAGACGCCCATCCGGCCCACGCTCGACGGGCGCGTCGGGGCGACACCGGTCTTCGTGCGCATCGACCCCGAGACGGTCGAGGATCCGGACTCGATCCGCGACCTGCTCGTTGGCACCTTCCAGAAGCAGCGCGTCGCGGACGTGGCGACGATCACCCAGGTCGACACCCAGGCGACGGTGACACGCGTCGATCAGAGTCCCGCGGCGACGATCACCGGCGACATCCTGGCCGAAGACACGGGCGGTGCGTCGGCGGCCGTCCAGACGGCCATCGACGGGCTCGGCCTGCCATCGACCGTGACAGTCGAGCTGGCCGGCATCACCCAGCAGCAGACCGAGGGCTTCACCGACCTCGGATTCGCGATGCTCATCTCCATCGGCGTCGTCTACATCGTCATGGTCATCGTCTTCGGCAGCCTGCTCGATCCGTTCATCATCCTCTTCAGCCTGCCGCTGGCGATCATCGGCGCCATCGCGGCGCTGCTCATCACCGGCCTGCCGCTGGGCATCAGCGCCATGATCGGACTGCTCATGCTCATCGGCATCGTGGTCACCAATGCGATCGTGCTCCTCGACCTCGTCGAGCAGCTGCGACGCAAGGGGTACTCGGTCGAGCACGCGCTCTACCAGGGGGGGCGGCCGCGCGCCCGACCCATCCTGATGACCGCGCTGGCGACGATCCTGGCCCTGCTGCCACTGGCGCTGGGCGTCAACAAGGGCAGCATCATCGCCGCCGAGCTGGGCACGGTCGTCATCGGTGGGCTGTTCAGCTCGACCCTGCTGACGCTGGTCGTGGTGCCGGTCGTTTACTCGCTGACGCACGGCGGCCGAGCGCGCCTCGCGCGGATCCTCGACCGGGGTGACCACGACGAGCAGGCGGAATCCGGATCCCTCGAAGCTCCCGCAACGGCGCCACAAACGCCCGCCGCCTGAACCCCGGACGCTGGTACGCTGCGAGGCGTCTTGACGTCCGGCGGAGGGAGGTGCCAAACGTGTTCCAACTGTTCCTGTTCTTGCACATCGGCGGCGCGATCATCGCCTTCGGACCGACCTTCGCGCTGCCGCTTGTGGGGGCCTTGAGTGCCAAGGAGCCGCAGCACGCCAACTTCGCCGCTCGGGCTAGCGGGATCATCTCGCAGCGTCGGATCATCCCCTTCGCCCTCTCGATGGCGGTCACCGGCGGCCTCCTCATCTGGTGGACGGGCCGCGACCTGACCTCGCCGGCCAACTACTGGCTCGACGTCGCGATCGTCATCTACGTCTTCGCCCTCGGCTATGCGCTCCTGGTCCAGGCGCCTGCAGGGCGACGACTCGTCGACCTCACGT
Source organism: Candidatus Limnocylindrales bacterium (assembly GCA_040514195.1). Lineage (GTDB taxonomy): Bacteria > Chloroflexota > Limnocylindria > Limnocylindrales > CSP1-4 > CSP1-4. The sequence goes on from JBEVDC010000068.1 coordinate 1,701, forward strand.
CCCGACCACCCGACCCAGGCGCGAGCGGGCCGCCACCCGAGCTCATGGCGACCGCGAAGCGGCTGCGGCAGGGGACCCTCATCTTGATGGGCGCGATCACGATCATCGTGGCCCTGATGGTCTTCAAGCCCGGCGCCTAGTGGGGCGCCGAAGGGCGCATTGGGATCGCGAGGTCAGCCCGTCCGGCGGCCACGCGTTTGACCGGTGGGCCGACATCGGCTACCATTCACGGTCGCGGGGTGGAGCAGCGGCAGCTCGTCGGGCTCATAACCCGAAGGTCGGCGGTTCGAATCCGTCCCCCGCAACCAACATCGAATATCGACCAGACGACCCTTGTGCCCGCCCACAAGGGTCGTTTCCTATCTCGGCGACGTCCTTTGGTCCATCCGACTTCGAGGGTCAGCCTCGCGATCTCAGAGGCGATCGTCGATGAAGTCCGCCAGTTGCTTCGACCAATCGATGCGCTGTGCCTCGTCGTCAGCGCTGAGGCCGGCCGTGATCCCGACCATGCGGCCGTTCTTCCACAGGTAGAGCGACGCCGCGGACTTGATGAAGATGGCACCGTCGCCGATGCCGTCGATCTGGACCACGTCGTCGCCGAGGATGGCTGAGTACGCATCCCAGGCGGCCGAGCCGACGGCACCGTCGAGGAACGAGATCGCTACCGCCGCCGAGCCGTCGGCCGAGGAGTACAGGCAATAGCCGGCGTTCTGGAGGTATGGCGTCTCGGTCGTCGTCACGCCACTGGCCCCCATCACACCCTCGACCTCTGACGGCGTCAGGAGGTCGCAGACCTTGCCATCGAACGACCCGCTGGTCCCGCCGCCCCCGCCGCTCCCGGCGTCCGTGGCAGCCGCCGCGTCCGTCGGCTGGGGCGCGTCTGTGGCCGCGGTGCCGCCGCCTCCCGCGTCCGTGGCGGGCGGCGAGGTGGCTGCGCTGCCGCCACACGCGGTCAGCAGGAAGGCCATCCCGACCAGGAACGACCACATCGTGGTGCGACGTGACATCGAAGCTCCCTTCGCCCCCGACCTGACACGATCTGGGGCCGCATGCGTCGGGCGCGCACGAGCGACCCCGATCTCGAACGCCCGCGCAGCATACCTTCCGCGCACGCACACTTGAGGCGCGTGGGCGGCAGCCCCGTCGCTGCCGAGGTTGTCAGGCCGCCCCGTGGATCACGGCAGGGAGGGGGCTGGGAGGATGGCCGCGATGCGGTCGTCGATGGTGCCGGAGGGCGGTGGCCCGTAAGCGATGGAGCGCACCACCCCATCCGGATCGACGAAGAACGAGAGCGGCGGCACGACCACCTTGTACGCTGCGGCGACCACGTCGTCTGGATCGACCAGAGCCGGCCAGGTAGCGCCCGCTCTCGCCATGTAGCGCCGAGCGGCCTCGGCGTCGTCGTCGAAGACGACTCCGAGGACCTCCAGGCCCTGGTCTGCGTACCGCTCGCGAGCAGCCTTGAGGAGCGGGAACTCCGCGCGGCAGGGCAGACACCACGAGGCCCAGAAGTTCACGATGAGTGGCCGCCCACGGTAGTCGGCCAGCCGGACCTCGTGTCCGTCGAGGTCGCGCAGAGCGAAGTCTGGCGCTGCCGCGTCGAGGAGGGGGTGCCCACCGATGATGGTCGGTGTCGCCGGGCGGGTCAGGAGCACCACCGCCGCGATGCTCAGCACGGCTAGCGCGACGATCACGACGATCGCGAGGACGAAGCGGCGCGAGGCCGGTCGCGCGGTCGTGGCGCCCTACTGCGCGGTGAGCGTGCCGGTCATCGTCTGCGGGTGGATGTCGCAGACGTAGTCGTAGGCACCGGCTTCGAGGGCAGGCACCGTATAGGTGGCGTTGCCGGGCCCGACGATGATCTCGCCCTTGAACAGCTCGGCACCGTCAGCGGGGTCGTAGAGCGACCAGTTGTGCTGGACCCCCGTATCGGTGTTCTGGAAGTCGATCGTCAGCTCCACGCCGGCAGGGACGGTCATCGTCGTCTCGGCGAAGCCAAGGACGCTCGACGCGATCACCGTCTGGTTCGGTGTCAGGCTCGCCGCTGGCGCTTCGGTCGGCGCAGGGTTGACCCAGGCCACGAAGGCGGGCATGCCGGCCACGACGATGGCAACCGCGCCGATGGTCGCGTATACGGCCAGCAGCGCGGTGGGCATTCGGGAGGCCGGCTCGACCTGGCTGCCATCGAGCGGATGACCGGCTTCGACGGCGCGATACTCGCGTCCGGCATCGAGGTACCAGCCCCCAGCCGCGACGACGCCCATGAGCAGGCCGGCGACGATGAAGACCGGGTTGAAGACGAGCCCGAAGAAGAGGACGCCGAGTCCGAGCGGCGCCAGGAACGGCCAGGGGCTGGGACCGGGCAGGTGGATCCCAGCCGGGAGCACCGCGCGGCTCGTGGGCTCTCCCCAAGCGGTGCCCGAGGCGGTCGGATGCCAGGCCGGATCCTCGACATGGTGCCACTCGCGCCCAGCGTCGAAGTACCAGCCGACCGCGCCGACGACGGTGATGGCCAGGCCGATGAGCATCAGCGGCAGGTTGACCAGGTCCGTGACGGTCGGGGGTGGCTCGGCAGCGGACACGGGGCTCGGGTGGAAGAGGAAGCCGGCGAAGAGGAAGGCGAGGCCGAGCGGAACGATGAACGGCCATCTCGATCCGCCTGGCATGTGCACGCCAGGCGGCGGCGAGCCCTCACGCCGGACCGGGATCATGCGCGAGGCCATGACACGCCGGTTCCGCAGCCAGGCCACGGCCAGGATCGCGATGACGAGGCCGACGAGCCCAAACAACAGGGAGGGGATCCAGCGAAGGACGTCGTTCCAGTTCGGCGTGATGATCTGCGCCAACAGATCGAGGACCGCGACCCAGGCGGCCTGGAGATCCTCGATGATGCTGTCCATCAGCGAAGCGCCGTGGCGGTCCTAGAGGTCTCGCGAGCCACGCAGGACCAACAGGAAGGCGAAGGTCATCGCGATGCCGGTCACGACCAGCATCGTGGCGCCCGCAGGATCGAAGCCCTGCCCGTTGCTCCAGAGCTCGCCACCGAAGTAGTAGACGAGCCCGGTCACGATGAAGAGGCCGCCGATGATGAGGGCGGCGTAGCCCTTGCCCAACAGGCGCTGCATCGACGGCTCCCTAACCCAGGACGTAGTAGGTGACGAAGAGGAGGACCCACACGACGTCCACGAAGTGCCAGTAGTAGCTGACGGCTTCGACGGCCGTGTGGTGACGGGCGGAAAATTGGCCGGAGACGCCGCGGCCGAGGATGATGCTGATGCCGATCACGCCGCCCAGGACATGGGCGAAGTGGAACCCGGTCATCGTGAAGTACAGGGAGCCGAAGACGCTGCCGCTCAGGGTCACGCCCTCACTGCCCAGGATGTACCAATCGAAGGCTTCGAAGGCCAGGAAGGTGATGCCCATCAGGACGGTCAGCGCGAAAGCCCGGTTCATGCCCCGCCGATCGCCCCTCCGGATGCGGATGACACCCCACTCGATGACCGCCGAGCTCGAGACCAGGACCACGGTCGCGGCGATGATGACCGGCGTGACGCCGAACTCGGCGCCCTCCGGCAGGGCCGGCCAGTGCGGCAGGCTCCTGGCCCGGATGTCGAAGTAGGCCGCGAAGAGGCCGGCGAAGAACATGATCTCGCTGGCGATGAAGAGCAGCATGCCCAGCAGCGCGGTGTTCTCGATCGGCGTGCTGCCGTACGGGTGTCCGCCCTTCATGACCTCGCCGCCGTGCGCGACCGGCACGATGTCGCTCTGCGTCGTCATGCCTTGGTCCCATCGCCGGCGGTCAGCGCGGGTGCGTGGCCGGCAGTCGGGTGCTTGAGGTCGAAGAGCGGGCGCGACGAGCGGATCTCGGGCAGGTGGTCGAAGTTGTACGACGGTGGCGGGCTGGTCGTCGCCCATTCCAGGGTGTTGGCATCCCATGGGTCGTCGCCGGCGGTCCGGGGACCCCGGAGGCTGGCGAAGATGTTCCACATCATGAGCGACACGCCGAGTGCGATCCCAAAGGAGCCGACGGTCGCCAGCACGTTGAGGTCCTGCCAGCCCGCGTTCGGCGCGTAGTCCTGGATGCGCCTTGGCATGCCATTGAGGCCGAGCAGGTGCATCGGGAAGAACGTCAACTGGGTGGAGATGAAGACGATCCAGAACTGCAGTCGGCCGATGCGCTCGTCAAGGAAGCGCCCGCTCATCTTCGGGAACCAGTAGTACGTCGCGGCCATGATCGCCAGCGCCGAGCCGCCGAAGAGCACGTAGTGCAGGTGGCTGACGATCCAGTACGTGTCCTGGAGCGCGAAGTCGATCGGCGTCGAGGCGCTGAAGGCGCCGTCGAGGCCACCGATCAGGAAGCTGGCCAGGAAGCCCACGGCGAAGAGCATCGGCGTCGTGAAGCTGAGCTTGCCGCGCCACATCGTGGCGATCCAGTTGAACATCTTGACGCCCGTGGGCACCGCGATGAGGAAGGTCGTGATCGAGAAGAACGGCAGGAAGACCGCACCGGTCGTGAACATGTGGTGGGCCCAGACGCCGAAGCCGAGGACGCCGATGGAGACCGTGGCGATGACGAAGGCCTTGTAGCCGAAGAGTGGCTTGCGGCTGAAGACCGGGATGACCTCCGAGATGACGCCGAAGGCAGGCAGGATGAGGATGTAGACCTCTGGGTGTCCGAAGAACCAGAAGATGTGCTGCCAGAGGACGGTGTCTCCACCTGCCGCCGGGTTGAAGAACGAGCCGCCGTAATTGCGGTCGATGAAGAGCATCAGCATGCCCGCCGCCAGGACCGGCACCGCCAGCAGCAGCAGCACGTTCGTGGTCAGCACGGTCCAGGTGAAGATCGGCAGTCGCATCATGGTCATCCCCGGCGCGCGCAGCCGGAAGATCGTGGCGATGAAGTTGATGCCGCCCATGATCGAGCTGACGCCGTTCAGGATGAGCGCCGCCAGCCAGAGGTCCTGGCCGTTCGTCGTCGCGTACGTCGCCTCCGAGAGGGGCGTGTACGAGGTCCAACCACCGTTGGCCGCGCCGCCGAGCGCGAAGCCGCTGAAGAGCAGGATGCCGCTGAAGGGGATGATCCAGAACGACAGGGCGTTGATGCGCGGGAACGCCATGTCCGCGGCGCCCACCTGGAGCGGCACGATGTAGTTGGCGAAGCCCGCCAGGATCGGCATGACGAAGAAGAAGATCATCGTCGTGCCGTGCATCGTGAAGGCCTGGTTGTAGACGTCGGGTTCGAGCAGCTGGGTGCCCGGGAAGGCAAGCTCCGTGCGGATGCCGAGCGCCATGATGCCGGCCAGCAGGAAGAAGATGTAGGCGGTCGTGATGTACATGACCCCGATCTTCTTGTGGTCGGTCGTCGTCAGCCACTCGTAGACCGCCGACCGGGAGTAGGGCGCGGCCCGCGGGGTGACGGTGGTGGTCGCCATCGCTCCTCCTACTGGACCGCCAGGGTGCCCGTCATGTTGGGATGGACCGTGCAGCTGTAGGTGAACGTGCCCGCAGCCAGAGCCGGGACGACGTAGTCGACGGTCTCACCCGGGTTGGCGAGCGGCAGGCCGATGAAGTCCGAGCCGTCGACGTTGGCGGCCTTGATGGCCACGTTGTGCGCCACGGACGGGTCCTTGTTCATGAAGTGGATGGTGATCGGCGTGCCGGCCGGCGCGGTCAACGTCGACTGGTCGAAGGCCGCGGCATTCGAGGCGCTGACGTCGATCACGGAACCTGCGGGTGGCGGGCCACTCGAGCCGCTCGGCCCGGGCGACGGCGAGGCGTTGGCGCCCTCGACCTGGGTCGCGTACCACGTGTCGTAGGCACCCCGATCCTCGGCCGTGAGGGTGAAGAACATGTCGCCGTGCGAGAGGCCGCACAGCTCGGCGCACTGGCCGCCATACGTGCCAGGCTGCTCGACGATGACGTCGAAGCCATTGACGCGTCCGGGGATGACGTCCTTCTTGTACAAGAAGTGCGGGACGTAGAAGGCATGGATGACGTCCGCGGCGTGAAGCCGGAAATGGACCGTCTGGTTGACCGGAACATGGATGTCGGGGCCTTCTTCGCCCAGGCCGGTCAGCGCGAATTCACAGTCCTCGGCGGGCTGGACGGTCGCCTCCGTCGCGTAGCTGGCGGGGCAGCCGTAGCCGACCGTCCACTGCCACTGGAAGCCGACCACGTCGATGGTCACGTCGGGGTTCGGTGACCTCGCCTCGACCTTGTTTTGGACACCGATGGACACGAAGAAGAGAGCGATGACGATGATCGCTGGCACGATCGTCCAGGCCGCCTCGGCGATCAGATTGCCGTGCGTCTGGACGGGCAGCTCGTCGTCGGTCCGTCGGTAGCGCAGGACCGCAAAGAGGATGGCGCCCTCGACCAGCAGGAAGATGATCGCCGCGATGGTGAAGACGAAGCGGTAGATGTCCTCCGTGTCCTGCCCCTGCACGGTGACCGGCGAGGGCGGCGCGAAGCCCGGCCAATCGGCTGGGTAGAAGACGATGAGCCCCACGATCGCGGCGACGGTGAGGGCGGCGATGATGACGAGCGTGAGGGTCCGGCGGGTGCGGCCTGGGGCGCGATTCACGCGCGGGTCTCTCCTGATAGCAGCGTGATAGGCCGGAGCCCGGCCGGGACGGGGCGGGCAGGCGCCTATCATACGGGCTGATGTCCGCGCTCGCCCGTCGTTCCATACGGCTCGCGGCCGGCGGTGGCCTCGCTTCCGCGGTGCTGGCGACTCTGCCCGGCGTGGCCCTGGGGCACGTCACGGATGTGGCGCCGCCGGCCCCGACACCGTGGATCGTCGTCACGTCCTGGACGCTCGAGCCGTTCGCGCTGGTCGGCATCGGGCTGGCCGGGGCGCTCTATCTGGGGGCCGTTAGGCGTGTGGATCGGGCGCACCCGGCGAACCCCGTGCCGCGTCGACGGATCGCCGCCTGGCTCGGCGGGCTCGGCGTCATCGGCATCGCGCTCTTGTCCTTCGTCGACGTGTACGCCACGTCGCTCTTCAGCGTGCACATGGTCCAGCACCTCCTGCTGGCCATGGTCGGCGCGCCCCTGCTGCTCCTGGGTGCGCCGATCACCCTGCTCCTGCGGGCCGCCTCGCCGCGGACCCGCCAGCGGTGGATCCTGCCCGTGCTCCACTCGCGCCCGGTCCGTGTCATCAGCCATCCCGTGATCGGCTGGCTGATCTTCGCCATCGTCGTCTGGGCCAGCCACTTCAGCCCGGTCTTCGACGCCGCGCTGGAGGAGCCGGGCATCCATGCGCTCGAGCACGCGCTGTACCTCGGGGCCGGCTTGCTCTTCTGGTGGCCGATCGTGGGCGCCGACCCGCATCCCTATCGGATGAGCCACGGCGTTCGTTTCGGCTACGCCCTGTTGGCCATGCCGCTGAACAGCTTCCTCGGCCTGGTCCTCTTCGTGACCCCCGTCGTCCTTTACGAGCATTACGCCACCGTGCAGCGCATCTGGGGCCCGACGCCGCTCGAGGACCAGCAACTGGCCGGCGGCATCATGTGGGCCGCGGGCGACCTGATCTTCCTGGTGCCGCTGCTCTTCCTGACTCTCGCCTGGTTCAGGCACGAGGAGGAGAAGGGCCGCCTCCACGACGAGAAACTCGACCGCGAGCGCGCTCGCCTGGCTCGCGCCAGCGAGGGTGGCTGATCCCTCAGACCGGCAGCGGCACGAGGACGTCGACGACGATGAGCGCGAAGAGCACGGTCAGGTACGTCGTCGAGTACTTGTAGAGGCGCACAGCGCGGGCATCGGTGCCGTCGCGCCACATGCGCAGCGCCTGCGCCAGGAAGACCGCCCCGATGGCGACCGTGCCGACGAGGTAGATGAGACCCAGCTGGGCGACGGCGAAGAGGGTCAGCGTCAGAGCGAACATCGAGAACGAGTACAGGGCGATCTGCTTGGTCGTTTCCGGGATGCCCCGGACGACGGGCAGCATGGGGACGCCGGCCGCGCGGTAGTCCTTGGCCAGGCGCATCGATAGCGCCCAGAAGTGGGGCGGCGTCCAGTAGAAGACGATGGCCACCAGGAAGAGGCCGGGCAGCGCGATGTCGCCGGTCACGGCCGCCCAGCCGATGAGCGGCGGGAGGGCGCCGGCGAGGCCTCCGATGACGATGTTCTGGGAGGTCGTCCGCTTCATCCAGATGGTGTAGACGACGACGTAGAAGGCGATGGCCAGGAGGGTCAGGAAGGCCGCCAGAAGGTTCGTGAACAGGGCCAGCTCGGCGAAGGCGACGACGCCCAGCGCGAGGCCGAAGACGAGCGCATCCTCCGGCTCGATAGCGTGGGCCGGCAGCGGTCGACGGCGCGTGCGGGTCATGAGCAGGTCGATGTCTCGATCGAGGTACTGGTTGATGGCGTTGGCCGAGCCTGCCGCCAGCGACCCACCGACGAGCGTGGCCACCATCAGACCGAGCGGCGGGATGCCGCGCTGGGCGAGGACCATGGCCGGCACCGTCGTCACGAGGAGCAACTCGATGATGCGCGGTTTGGTCAGGGCCACGTACGCCCGCAGCTTGTCCATCGCGCCTGGTGCCGGGCGGTCGGCGTCCGTGCCGGCGCCCCCGGCATCGCCGTCACCCGACCCCTGATCGATGGTGCCCTTGGGGGTCGGGGATTCGGTCGCCCTCGTGGCGCCACTAGCCTCGACCGCCGTTCGTGCCTCGCAGTAGCTGTAGGTCACAGCGGCCACGAGCAGGGACCAGATGGCCGCCCCGAGAGCGAGGTGGAGCGCGACCGCCCATGGCGCCAGCGTCGTCCAGATCTGGAGCGCCCCGACGATCACCTGGACGGCATAGAGTGCGGCCGCCGTGCCGGTGAGTGCAAGGATCGTGGCTTGGGCGGCGACCGCGCCCCAGCGACCGTCGCCGGCGCGGCGCCAGGCGATCCAGGCCGTGACGAAGACGATAAGCCCGACGATCGCGGCCGCGATGCGATGGAGGGCATTGGCGGCCTGGAGGCTGGCCACGTCCGGGTTGGCGTCGAAGACGGGCACGATCGCACCGTCGGGGAAGAGCGGCCACGCCGTTCCGAAGATGAGAGCGGAGGCGGTCGCCGTGACCTGCGATCCGAAGAGCATCAGGGCATAGGTCGACATGGCTGCGAAGACGGCGAGCAGGGTGAAGCGCTGCGGTGCGCCGCGCGGCGGCAGGACGGCGGGGTAATGGACGCGGACCGCGATGTGGATGAGCGCCGCGAGCACGATCATGGCCATCGCCAGGTGCGCCGTGACCGACTCCCCGGAGTTGCCGGTCTCGACCGTGATCTTGCCAAGGTAGGCCTGGAAGCCGGTCAAGACGACTGCCGCCGTGGCCGGCAGGACGATGGCGCGCCGTCGATGGTAGAGCAGGGCACCGACCCAGACACCGAAGACGAGGAGCCCGACGACCGCCGCCAGCGTGCGATGGATCCACTCGATCCAGGCGTTGCCGTCGTCGAAGGGCGGCAGGACCTGGCCGTAGCACAGCGGCCAATCGGGACAGCCAAGGCCCGAACCCGTGACCCGCACGACACCGCCCCAGACCACGAGCACGTAGGTCGCGATGGCGGTCAGCAGGGCCAGCTTCTGGAAGCGCGTCATGGGGATGCCGATTCTACCGCCGACAAGGAGCCACGCACCGCCCGCCAAGGCGCGATGCAGCCGGAGCCGGTATCGTCGCGCCCGATGCCAGCCAGCCACCTGATCACCCGTCGCCCTGACGCGCTGATCGTCCTGGTCGTCGCCGTGTTCGTGCTCGTCGTGGGCGCATGTGCCGGTGGCTCGCCTCCGACCGAGCTTCCGTCGTCGGCGCCGTCGGGCTCGGCGCTTCCCTCAGGCACAACGGCCTTTCCCGGCTGGCCGACCGGCCCGGACCCCGATGCCGCGATGGTGCCCATCATCGTCAGCTCGGAGCGTGTCGTCGGGTCCAATCGGTTCCTGTTCGCCTTGACCGACACGCAGAACCGCCCTCTCGCCTCACCCGAGCTGGCCACGACCGTTCGCTTCTTCGACCTCGCGGCTGACCCATCGACGCCCGTCGCCGAGGTACCCGGCAGCTTCATCTGGACGGTGCCCAACGAACTTGGCCTCTACCACGCGACCGCAGACTTCGCGCGTGCCGGTCCGTGGGGCGTCGAGATCGTGGCCTCCGCCGCTGGCCAGCCCGACCTGACGGCGCGAGCCCTCTTCGACGTCCGCGAGGCGAGCACGACGCCGGCCATCGGCGCTGCGGCCCCGGCCTCCGAGACGCCGACGGCCACGGACGCGGCGGGCATCGCCGCCATCTCGACCGACCAGGCGCCGAACCCCGCCTTCTATCGGACGTCGGTCAAGGACGCCCTGAGCGCCGGTCGGCCGTTCGTGCTCGTCTTCTCTACGCCGCTCTTCTGCGCCAGCCGGACCTGCGGCCCGACGATGGAGACGGTCAAGTCGTCTGTCGCGCCGTACGGTGACGAGATCGAGGTCATCCACGTCGAGCCGTACAAGCTGCAGCTCATCGACGGCCAGCCGCAACCCCAGCTCGATGCGAATGGCGGCTTTCAGGTCGTGCCTTCGGCCGTCGAGTGGGGCATCCCCGTGGAGCCGTACGTGTTCGTCGTCGGCGCTGATGGCACGGTCACGGCCAAGTTCGAGGGCGCCATCGGGGCCGACGAGCTGCGCTCGGCCATCGACGAGGTCCTCGGCGGCTGATCCCGGTCTCCGGCAGCACGGAGGCACCAAGCTCGTTGCACGTGGAGTCCCGCATCCGAGGCGGCGTAGGATGTGCCCGTGGAGCTCGGATCGGGCCTCAGAGAGGGCGGGGCCGCGCGAGCGCGACCCGTGCGAACCATCGCACTGCCTCTCGGCCTCGGCCTGCTCGGATTGGTCGTTGCGGCCGCCGCCCTCGCGGTGCAGTTGACAGCCGAGGTCCCGTGGCCCGCGATCGCGGGCGACCAGCTGGTGGGTGTGTCCTATATGGTCGCCGGGACGATCGCGTGGCTCCACCGGCCGGGCAATCGCATCGGCCCGGCCATCTTGCTCGCCGGTATCACCTGGTACATCCCGGTATTCGTGCGCATCCCTATCCCCGCGGTCACCTCGGCGACGTTCGCGCTCGCGTGGGTCGCGAATACTTTCGTGGCCTTCGTGCTGCTCACCTACCCGACCGGTCACTTCTTCTCCCGGGCCGCCAGGGTCGTGTTCGGCGTGGCCCTCCTGAGTACCGCCCTCCCGATCATCGCGCGCCTGTTCCTGCTCGATTCGGGCACGGACTTCTCGAGCGCGACAGGACCGAGTGGGCTCACGTATGGATGTGACTGCCCAAACCCGTTCGCGTTGTTCCCCGACGACCGCCTGTACGGCGGGGTCATGCTCGTGGGTCGCCTCCTGGCCGTCGTCGTCGCTGCGCTGGTCCTGGTCATGATCGTCCGGCGCTGGTGGCAGGCAAGCTCGGCCGGTCGGCGTCAGCTCGCCCCGGTCTTGTTTGCCGGCGCGGTCGGCGTGGCGGCGTTCGTCGTCGACGAGATCGCGTTCACGGCCTCGAGCGGGGAGCAGCCCATCCTGGCGGCAACGACGGTCGTACTGGTGTTCGCCCGAGCGGCTGTTCCGATCGGGTTCCTCCTCGGCCTCCTCCGGACCCAGATCGATCGCACTCTGGTGGGTAGGCTGGTCGTCGAGCTCGGTGGCGCACCATCTCCCGAGCGGATCGAAGCCATGGTTGCCTCGACACTCCACGACCCGACTGCGCGTGTCGGCTACTGGTCCCCCGCTGCTCAGGCGTATCTCGACGCGGCCGGCCACCGCATCGAGCCGGCGGCCTCGGCCGAGCGAGCGATCGCGGTGGTCGAACGCGACCGCGATCAGCTGTGTGTCATCGAGTACGACGGCGCTTTGAGAGGGGAACCGGAGCTCATCGCGGCCGTGGTGGCGGCGCTCAGGTTAGCGGTCGATCGGGACCGCCTCGAGACGATGGTCAGGGCCCAGGTCGCGGAGAGCCGATCGCTTCCCCGCGGCTCCGTGACGCTCCTCTATTCGGACATCCAGGGCTCGACGGCGTTGCTGGAGCGGCTCGCCTCCGCGTACGGCGACCTGTTGGCGGCGACGAGGCGCATCCAGCGGGCTGTCGTTCGCGAGCACGGTGGAAGGGAGGTCGACTCGAGGGCCGACGAGTTCTTTGCGGTCTTCCCCGCCGGTACATCGCCCGCGTCGGCAGCGCTCGAGGTCGATCGGCGGCTGCGCGACCACGCCTGGCCCGACGATGTGGCCGTCCGAGTGCGCATCGGCCTGCACCATGGAGAGCCCGATCTCGGCGACGAGGGCTACGTCGGGATGGACGTCCACATGGTGGCGCGCCTCGGCGCGGTCGGCCACGGTGGCCAGATCCTTGTCTCTGCCTCGGCCGCCGACATGATCGCTGCTGACCTTCCTGCCGACGCGCGGCTGCTCGTTCTCGGCACGTTCGAGTTGCGCGGGATCCCCGGCCGCCACCAGATCATGCAGCTCGTCGTACCCGACCTGCCCGCCGAGTTCTCGCCGCTCAGGACCGGATCCACTCGCATCGCTGCGAATCCAACCTGACTCCGCGGGGTCGAGTCACCTGCCGGGGGGCGCGTTCGTGCCGCTCGAGCCTGGCGCCTGGAGCGGTTCGCCCGCGGCACATGCCGGGCACGTGGCCGCTCCCGGCTCGTAGGTCGGGATATCGAGCGTCCAGAGCGCCTCGACCGGGTAGTCGCGCCCGGTGGCGGGCGAGGTGATGGTGTGCGTGCCGCCGGAGCGGTCGACGATGACGACCGTTCGCACCAGCTCCGCACCGGAGGCTTCGATCGGCGGCAGCATCGCCAGCAGGGAGCCGCCGGTCGTCAGGATGTCGTCCACGAGCAGCACGCGCGATCCCGGCCCGAGATGGAAGCCGCGCCGGAACTCTCGCCGGGTGGACCCCGCGGCGTCCTTGACCTCCTCCGCGAACAGCCCTCGGAGCCCCAGCTGTCGGGCGGTCTCGAAGGCCAGGATCACCCCGCCGGTGGTGGGGCCGACCACGATGTCCACGGTCGGGTGCCCGTCAGCGGCGCGAACCAGGGCGGCAAAGGCGGCGCAGATCTCGCTCACTGCATCGGGATGCTGAAGGACCTGGAACTTCTCGAGATAACGGTCGCCATGACGGCCGCTCTTGAGCGCGAAGTGGCCGCTCTGCAGTGCGCCCGAGGCCACGAAGAGCTCTTCGATCCGGTTCATGGCCGGTACTCGACGCCCTTCACGCTGGGTCGGTCCTTGCCGCGCCCCACGCCTCCCTTGCCGGCCGGCAGGGCGACCCCCACCAGCGCGCGGTGCGAGCCGATGCCGCGTGAGGCGCACCATGCCGCCAGCTCGTCGATGAGCCTGATGGGCAACGCCGGGTCCGCGAAGATGGCTGTCCCGACCTGGACCGCGGACGCGCCGGCCATCAGGAAGTCGAGCACGTCCTCGAGCGAGGCCACGCCGCCGATGGCCACGATCGGGATGCGGACCACCTGGGCGACCTCGTAGACGACACGCAAGGCGACCGGCCTGATGGCCGGGCCAGAGAGCCCACCGTAGGTGTTGCCCAGGAGCGGCCGGCGGCGAGTTCGGTCCACGGCCATGCCGGAGAGCGTGTTGATGGCGCTGATCGAGTCGGCGCCGGCGTCCTCGATGGCCCGCGCGATGGACCGCACGTCGGCCACGTTCGGCGAGAGCTTGACCATCAGCGGCAGGTCGGTGGCCCGCCGGACCGCCGCCGTGACGGCACCGGCGGCATCCTTGTCGACCGCGAACTGGAGGCCACCCTTGCCCACGTTGGGGCAGGAGATATTGAGCTCGATGCCGGCGACGCCGGGCACGCCGTCGAGCCGGCGCACGACCGCGACGTAGTCGTCGATCGACTCTCCCGCCACGTTCACGATGACCGGCACCGGCCAGCTCGCCCAGAGTGCTGCGTACTTCTCGACAACGGCATCGACGCCCGGGTTCTGCAGCCCGATCGAGTTGAGCATGCCGGCCGGCGTCTCGGTCACGCGGGGAGGCTCGTTGCCGAAGCGCGGCTTGAGGGTCGTGCCCTTGCAGCAGATGGCACCCAGGCTCCCGATCTCGACCACGTCGCTGTATTCGACGCCGTAGCCGAAGGTTCCCGATGCCACGAGGATCGGGTTTCGCAGGATCAGCTCGCCCGGCCGTTGTGGGGCAAGGTCGACGGAGATGTCGACGTCGGCCGGGGGAATGGCCGCGGGCGGCACTCGCGGCGGACTCGCAGCCGAGCGCGCAGGCGCCTTCACGAGACGCGCTTCCCGCATCGTCGGCGGATCGTCACGACCCGGACGCCTCCCAGGCGATCTCCGTGGCCGCGAAGACGGGACCTTCACGGCAGACACGGACCGGTCCAGACACGCCGTGAACGACGCAGCCAAGGCACGCGCCAACGGCACAGCCCATGTTCTGCTCCATGGACACCTGCAGCCATGCCTTGCGACGGGCGGCGGACGTTCCGAGGGCGGCCGATGCGCGGGCTGACCGCCCGCCCTTGCGCCCGAGCCGAGCGACGCCCAGCCGGGCATCTCGGCCCTGGGCCAGCCGAGCCAGCGCCGCCAGCATGGGTTCCGGACCGCAGGCGAAGGCCTGGTCGGCGAGTGTCTCGTAATCGGGCACCAGGTCGGTCACGTAGCCGTGATGCCCGAGCGAGCCGTCGTCGGTCGCGACCACATACTCGACCTCGGTCGGCAGCAGCGAGCTGGGGTAGACCTCGGCGGCCCCGGCGGCGCCGAAGAGGAGGGTCACGCGCCGGCCGGCGGCCAAGGACTCGTCGGCCATGGCGCGCACGCCGGCCATGCCCAGACCGCCGGCCACGAGCAGGACATGGTGGGAGCGAGGATCGACCTCGAACGGTCGGCCGAGAGGGCCGAGGATCTCGAGCCGCTCACCGGGTCGAGCCCGCGCCAGCCAGTCGGTCCCGCGGCCTGTGATCCGGAAATGGATGGTGAAGGTGCCCGCCAGCGCGTCGACGGTGTTGACGCTGAACGGCCGGCGCAGGACGAGCCCGGAATAGTCTGGGGTCCGCAGATGGACGAACTGTCCGGCCCGCGACCCGCTGGCCAACCACGGGGCGTGGTAGGTCTGCAGGAACTGTGAGGGCAGGATCTGGCGGGACTCGAGCAACTCCGCATCGAGGAGGCGCATGCGCTCGGCGGGCAGCACGCCCGTAGGGCCGGGCCCTCCGATTCGCCTGGCGGCTGCTCCCACGGTCGACGTGCGGGTGGGACGGACCGGTTGCGTGGTCAGGCTGGCGACGCGCCGTCGCCCGCGCCGTCGCCTGCGCCGTCGACGCCGAGCTCCGGCGCGACGTTCGGATAGGCCTCGGCGATCGATTCGGCCAGGTCACCGAAAACGTCGGTCGGATCGTAGAACTGGACGATGTCCTCAGGCTCCTCGAGCTGCCGCCAGCGATCCGGGTCCTCCTCCGGGACGACCTCGCCGTGGAAGTGGCCGTCCGACTGGAGGGTGAGCCGTTCGTCGTCGTCATCGACGATGGTCAGGCCGCCGACGAGGCCCGCGAGGCCCTCCGCGGCGACCTCGAAGTCGGCCAGCAGGTTGGCCTCGGTCGTCTGGCTCCGCTCCTGGAAGGTCAGGGCGAGGTCGTAGAGGCGCGCGGCGGCCTCCTCGGCGTTGTCCGGCAGTGCCCTCCCAGCGCCGGCCACCCAATCGGCAGCCGCGTCGGCATACGGGTCGCCGCCGCGCTCGTCGGGCGCGATGCCGGCCACCGCCATGAGCTCGTCCGAGCCCGACGGCTTAGGCGGCAGCCCGGCGGCTTCGCGGGCGGCCTCGGCGAAGGCGGCGAAGACCTCGGCCGGGTTGTAGAGCTCGACGAGCTCAGCGGCCGACTCGATGACCTCCGTCTCGGAACGCCACTCGCCCGTTGCCTCGTCCTGGAATCGGGTCCGGCTTCGGAATGAGCCGTCGGGGGCGACGGACAAGTAGTCGGGTTCCTCGTCGATGAGCACCAACCCCCCGACCTCGGCGATGGCGGACGCATTGGCCTTCAGGAACGCGTCCAGCTGACCGGCGGCGTCGATGAGGAACGTCGTCCGTTCGATCGCCGCCTGGCTGGCGATCTCGCCCAGGAGCGAGTTGGCTTGGCCGGTCATGTCACAAGACTCCTACGGGTGGTACTCGAGGTCGGAGCCCATGCGCTCGCGCAGGAACATGGAGTGGTGCCGCGCGAACATCCACTCGCCCGCGCGGTGGCCGACAGCGCGGATGCGGTCGTCCGATTCGAGCTTGTCGATGGTCGCGTAGTCGGGCAGCTCGTAGAGCATCACGTTGTCGAAGTCCCAGCCATAGGCCACGTTGTACCAGCCCAGGAACTTGATGCCGAACCTGGCTTCCTCCGCGCGAACCTGGCGAGGGAAGATCTCGCGCATGAAGAACTTGAAGAACGCGTCGCGGCCGCGCCGGACGGAGAAGAAGGTGGCGAGGACGGGCACGGTCGCTGACTTCCTCGGCTGTCGTGGGGATCGGCGCGACTATTGTCGCATGGTGGGCTCGCCGGCTTCGGCGTCGCCGGTCGCGCTGTCCGGTTCCACCGCGGTCAGATCGCCGACCGTCGGCCGTGCGCCCGCACGCAACGGTCGGCGTCGCGAGCGCCGATCGGCAGCCACCAGGCGGAGCAGGAAGATGACGGTCTGTCCGACGAACAGCAGCAGGACAAGGGTCAGGATGAGCATCGTGGTCGTCAGCCAGGCGGGCCAGCCGTTGACGACGCCCAGCGGCGTGAGCACGAAGAGCACGAGGAAGCCCACGAGCTGGATCCAGAAGCAGCCGAGTCCCGGTCCCCGGGCCGCGTCGAGCGGTTCGCCCTTGTAGTCGGGTCGCGCTGGATCGCTCGCGGTCGCACCCTCGCCGCCAGGCGGGGCATCGTCAGGACCAGGCGAAGGCTGCTCCCCGTCGGGCGGAGCGTGATTCGCTTCGGGCGATGCCCGGTCCCCGTCGGGCGGAGCGTGCTTCGCTTCGGGCGATGCCCGGTCCCCGTCGGGCGATGCCCGGTCCCCGTCGAGCGACGCCTGCTCCTCGGTCACGATGGGCGCTCGTCGGCCCAGGCAAGGCGACCAGCCGCCACGGTCATCAGCACGCGCCCCGGCAGCTCGCGTCCGAGCAGGGGGGTGTTCCGGCCGAGCGACCGGAGCGAGGACGGCTCCACCCGCCACGGCTGCGAGCGATCGACGAGCACGAGGTCCGCGAGGGCGCCGACCATGAGCCCCGTCTCCCCAGGCACGGGCCCCGAGCCGGCCCCATCGAGCACCCGAGTGGGCCCGACCGTCAGCGCGCGGACCACGGTCAACACGTCGAGCACGCCAGCCTCGACCGCCGCCAGGAGCTGGCCGAGCGCGGTCTCGAGGCCGCTGATCCCGTTGGCCGCGTCGCCGTACTCGACGTCCTTGGCCACCGCCGTGTGCGGCGCGTGGTCGGTGGCGATGGCGTCGATGGTGCCGTCGCGCAGCCCGGCGGCCAGCGCGGCCGCGTCCGCTGGCGTCCGGAGTGGCGGGTTGACGCGCGTGGCCGTGTCGTAGGGCAGCGCCTCGGGCGAGCCGCCTGCCCACGGCTCGTCGATCGCCTGCCACGCCCAGCGCCGATCCCCCGCTACCCAGCCGTCGTGCAGGGCGAGGTGATGCGGCGTCACGTCGCAGCTGACCGCCAGTCCGGTCGCCTTGGCCGCGCGCACGAGGTCTACGGCGGCGCCGGTGGAGAGGTGCGTCACGTGCAGCCGCGGCGGCGCGTCGCTCGGGGCGCCTTCTGCCACCTCCTCGAGGACGGCGATGGCGCGCGCCACCGCGGAGACCTCGGCCGCCGCCGGCCAGCCACGCAGGCCGAGGATGGTAGCCGTCACCCCGTCGTGCATCTCGGCACCGTCAGTCAGCGCCCGGTCTTCCGCATGCTCGACGATCGGGAGCCCGAGTCCTCCCGCGTAGGCCAGCGCGTTGCGAAGCAGTGCCGCGTCGCTGACCGGTGCACCATCATCGGTGAACCCGATCGCTCCGGCGGCGGCGAGTTCCGCCATCGGCGCCAGCGAGGCGCCCGCCCGGCCTGCCGTCGTCGCCGCCAGGACCTCCACGCGGACCGGCTGCCCGCTCGATGCTGCCGTCGCCAGCAGCTGTCCGACGGCCGCCGCCGTGTCGATGGCCGGCCGCGTATTGGGCATCAGACAGATCCGGGTGAAACCGCCATGGGCGGCTGCTGTCATGGCCGTGGCGACGGTCTCGGCATCCTCATCACCTGGTTCGCGTGCGTGGACGTGGAGGTCCGTCAGACCGGGTAGGACGAGTGTCGTCGGGGGGGCGTCGGCATCGTCGGCGAGCCACTCGAGGGCGGAGATCCGCCCGTCCTCGACTCGTACGTCCGCGGCGCCCTCGCGACCCGCCACGGGATCGACCAGCCAGACTCGCTCCAGGTCGAGCCGCTCGACCACCTCACCGATGCCCGACGTGTTGCCGCTCGCCAGGGCCTCAGCCATCTCCCGCCTCCAAGTCGCGCCCACGGGCGAGGAGATACAGGACCGCCATCCGCACGGCCACGCCGTTGGTGACCTGCTCGGTGATGACCGACCGTCCACCGGCAGCCAGGTCTGGTGCGATCTCGATACCCTCGTTCATCGGCCCAGGGTGGAGCACGATGGCCTCGGGTGCGGCGCCCGCCATGCGGGCGGCATTCAGCTGATAGCCCGCGGCGTACTCGCGGAGCGACGGCAGGAGGCCGCCCGACATCCGTTCCTGCTGCAGGCGCAGCGCCATGACCGCATCGGCGGCAGCCAGCGCGGCGTCGATCGAGGTGGTGACCGTGAGGCTGCGCTCGGCCGGAAGGGCGGCAGCCAACGACTCGAACCCTCGCAGGAGCGTGGCTGGTCCACACAGCCAGACATCCGCCCCAGCGGTCGTCAGGCTCCAGATGTTCGAACGGGCCACGCGCGAGTGCAGGACGTCGCCCACGATGACGACCTTGCGGCCACGCAGGTCGCCGCCCGGCAGGTGGTCGCGCAGCGTGTACAGGTCGAGGAGTGCCTGGGTCGGATGGGCGTGCCAGCCGTCTCCAGCGTTGATGACATGGCCGCCGAAGACCCGAGCGGCGAGATCCGGGGCGCCGCTTCGGCCGTGGCGGATGACGAGGACGTCGGCGCCGAGCGCCTCGACGGTGCGGACCGTGTCGATGAGCGACTCGCCCTTGGCCACCGACGACGAGGCGGCGGCGATGTTGACGACATCGGCGGAGAGATTCTTGGCGGCGACCTCGAACGAGACGCGCGTCCGGGTCGATGCCTCGTAGAAGAGGATGGTGACCGAGAGGCCACGCAGTGCAGGCACCTTGGGGATCGGTCGCGCGAGGATGCGCCGCATCTCGTCGGCCGTGCGCATCACCAGATCCAGGTCGTGGCCATCGAGCCCGGCCACATCGAGGAGGTGCCGGTGCGGCCAGCCACGGTCGCCTTGGTCGACCCGCGTCGCCGAGCCGCCCTCGGTCGGATCCGCGTCTTCGGGTGCATCCAGAGCGGCGGCCGGTCCCGGGTTCATCGGCGCCGCTCCGGGCTCGGTTCGCAGGCTCACGAGGTTGCGACCCCCGCGCCCAGTCGATCGATCTCGACCTGGTCGTCGCCGTCGACCTCGAGCAGGTGGACACGGATGACCTCCTCGTCCGAGGTCGGCACGTTCTTGCCGACGTGGTCCGCTCGGATGGGCAGTTCGCGGTGCCCGCGGTCGATGAGCACAGCCAGGCTGATGGCGCGTGGCCGCCCGAAGTCCATGAGGGCGTCCATGGCGGCCCGGATCGTCCGCCCGGTATAGAGGACATCGTCGACGATGACGACCGTCAGGCCGTTGAGGTCGAACGGCAGGTCTGTGCCCTTGACGATGGGCTGGTGGGCGACGAGCGAGAGGTCATCGCGGTAGAAGGTGATGTCAAGCGCCCCGACGGGGACCGAGACATCTTCATTCGCGGCGATGGCTGCGGCTATCCGGTCGGCGAGCGGGACACCACGACGCTGGATGCCGACCAGGGCGAGATCGGCGGTGCCGCCATGCTTCTCGACCAGCTCGTGGCTGATGCGCACGAGGGCTCGCCGGATCTCGTCGGCGGTCATGATCTGACGCGCGGTCACGCAGCCTCCTGCCTCTCGCCGGGCTCACGGGACCGGCCGGTGAGGTCTGCCTTCGAGGATAGCAGCGACCGGCACACGGTGCGGTCAGGAGGCGGGCACGGCCTCCAGCGAGTCCACCCGTCGCAGCTTGACCGAGCCCTGGCCGCGCTCGCCCCAGGCTGAGACCCACAGCTCGCCCTCGCCATCAGCGAGTGGGGCGACCCAGGCCACGCGCTGGTCGCCGAGACCGAACGATCGACCTGCCCGGACTCGATCGACGAGCGAGACGCCGGTCGGCGCATCGCCGCTCGGGGCCGATCGGACGATCAAGGAGCCACGCGTCTTGGAGCCAGGTTCGGCCGTCCAGACCGCGTAGGCGCGGCCGTCGGCCGACCAGCGCACGACCCAGTCGCGCGTTCGGCCGCTCACGGCCCGCGGTCGTTCGAGGATGAATGGCGGGATGGTCGCTTTCGGCGCGACCGTGGCGCCCGGCGCGTCAGTCGGCTCGGAGGCGACATCCGCAGGCGGCGCGTCCACGTCGCCCGGAGGCACGGCTGGCGTCGAGCCATCGGTGGCGGGATCGGCCACCGGAGCAGCCTCGCCCGTGTCGTTGGTCGCGGGCAAGGACGGGTCGCCGCCCTGCGGGGGCTCGGACGGGGCGTCCGTCGCCGTCGTCGAAGCGTCCGGCGAACGCTCTGTCGTCTCCCGAGCCCAGGGATCGAGGCTCGTCCAGTCGGCGACGTAGAGACGGCCGTCGTCAGGGGTGGCGACCCCGCCACGGTCGGCCAGGCGACCGCGCCAGTAGATGACGAAGCGGCCGGTCGGATCGACGCTCGGCAGCCAGGCGCGCTCGAGGTCGATGGCCCGAGTCTCGCCGGATCCCGGGTCGACGACCAGGGTTTGGGCCACGAGGTCGCCACTGCCTGACGTCTCCGCTTCGGTCCGGCTGACCACGATGCGGTCGCCGGACCACGAGGCGAAGAGCGTGCCATGGTCGTCGGTGATGGGATGCGCCTGTTCGTCTCCCGGCCGCCAGACATAGACGTCCGAGCCATGCGATCGATCGGCCGGGATGGCGCTGAAGGCGAGCGTCGAGCCGTCCGGCGACCAGGCCGCCGCGGCGCCGGAGGCGACGACGTTCGTGAGGATCGCCTGGCTGGATGCGACGGCGGTCGTAGGGCTTGGGGGTGGCGAGATGGAGGGCACCGCAGCGGGGTCGGTCGTCCCATCCGCAGTTGCGCTGGGCAGGACATCCGGTCCATCAGTCGGCTCGGCCGTGGGCGGGTCGGCCTGGCCGACGTCGGGGTTGCGCGTCTCGATCGGCTTGGCCGAAGCGTCGGCAGGCGCAACGGACTCGTCCGGTGCCGTGCTTGGCGTACCGGCCGCGGCGGCGCCCTTCGGCCCCTGGGCCGGCACGGTGACGATGGCGAAGACCTCCTCGCCGAGGTCGTCGTGACCCGCGATGAACAGCTGGCCGGTGCGGTTCATGGCCACCGCATGCGCGTTGACGCTCGAGCCAAGCCGGACGACCGCTTCCCCGTCCGGCCCGTCCGCACAGTCTAGGCGAGGCACGGGACAGACCTCCCTGACGTCGGCGCGATAGAACGTCAGCTCCCCGTCCGCGACGCCCACGTAGTTGACGGGTTGGGCAGGGATGGCGAAGGGCGTGGCCGTGGCCAGGCCGGTCGGCGCGTCGGGCATCAACTGTCCGCCCGTGATGGCCAGGATGATCGTCGCCGTGACGAACGAGCCGATGGCGACGCGGAGCTGCCGGTGGCCGCGGATGCCGCCGATGCCCGGGCCGAGCAGGGCGTCTGCATCGTCCGCGATCTCGCGATCGAGGGCGGCACTGGTCCGTGCCCACAAGTCGCGCGGCGGCTCCGGGGCCTGGATCGCACGCATCCGCTCGCGATCGACCTCGTAGTCGTGGGCCACCGAGCGACAGGCCGGGCAGCCGCCCAGGTGCACCTCGAGCGAAGCGGCGTCACCGGCTTCGAGTGGCCCATCCAGCCGCTCCGCCAGCAACCTCCGGAACGGCTCGTGGAGATCGTCGCTCAACGCTCGTCCTCGCCGCGCTCGCTTGGCTGGCCAGACGCCTCGCGCTCGGTCGACCTGGCGCGCTCCAGGGCCAACGCCTGGCGCAGCGATTCCCGGGCGCGTGTCAGCAACGCGCGAGCGGCCACATGGGAGACGCCGAGGGCGGCGGCCAGCTCGACGCCGGTCAGATCGTGGACCTCGGCCATGATCAATGCGTTGCGCTGGCGCTCCGGGATGGCGTCCAGGGCCCGGTCCATCTCCGCGGACAGGCGCCCGTGCATGGCCGCGTCCTCGGCCGAGCGGTCCGAGCCGCGCGACTCACCCGTCCATGGGATGAAGCGAACGATCCGCCGCCGGCGGAGCTCGTCGAGGGCGGTCCGGCTGGCGATCTGATAGAGCCATGCCCTGGCGCGCGCCGGGTCCTCTAATGTCTCGTACGCGCGATACGCCTTGACGAAGGTCTCCTGGGCCAGGTCGGCTGCCAACTCGTCGTCGCGCAGCATGCGCGCCAGGTACGCGTAGATCTCGCCGGAGTGGAGCCGGAAGAGTTCCTCGACGACGGCTCGCGCGGTCGCGCGGTCGCGGGTCACAACCCGCCGCCTCCGCTGCGCGGCATTACGTATGTGCAATGGTCCTCCCGCTCGACCGCGGGCGTCCCCAGGCGCGGCAGGTCGATCGTTGGTGGGCGGCGCGGGTATGGCGCTCGTCTCCGGGTGGTCCTGTGACGGATCGCGACCACGGCCTGTGACGCGGCATGCCTTGCGGCCACGGTGCGCATCATCGTCTCGGACCGTCCCAGTCGGCCGCGACGGCCCGGATGCCTGCCGCCGCCAGGAGCTCCTCGACCGCGGCTTCAGGGCTGATGGGATTGACCGGCAAGCCAGTTCCCAGCTCGAGGCCGCCGATCTCCCGGATGCGTGGATGGATCTCCCAATGCCAGTGATACGTCTCGTCCACCCGTTCGCGTAGCGGCGCCGTGTGCAGGACCAGGTTGTAGGCTGGCCCATCGAGGGCGTCGAGGAGGCGGAGCACCTTCTGGAGCGTTTCCGCGGCGCTCGTCAGCTGTGGGTCGGTGGCCTGCCCGAAGTCCGCTTCGTGGTGACGTGGCACGACCCAGATCTCGAACGCGGAGCGCGAGGCGAACGGCGCGAAGGCGACGCTCGCAGCATCCTCGAAGACGAGTCGGTCTCGCGACGCCACTTCGTCACGGACCAGGCGGCAGAACGCGCAGCTTCCCTCGCGGATGAGGTACCGCGCGGCCCCTCCGAGCTCCTCGCCGACGCGATGAGGGATCTGCGGCACATCGTAGGTGTCGAAGCACAGGTGGTTGGTGAAGGCGCCCGCCTGACGCCCGTGGTTCTCGACGACCTGGAAGTAGTCCGTCGTGCCGGCCTCACGTGCCTCGGCCAGGGCGTCACGGGCGACACGCAGCATGGCGCCGACGACGCCGGCGGGCGCATGGGCGAAGGGGCCGTGCTCCTGCGGAGGGGCGAGGATGGTGCCCCACGAGCCCGCGTCGGCGACCAGCCCGAGGCCCTGCTGCCGACCGGCGCCGGCCGGGGCCGCCTCGCGAGCCTCGCGCTCCGTGCCGGCGACCGAGAAGGCGTTGGGCTTGACGATCCAACGGCGCACTCCATCGCCTGGCGGATCGTCGCAATTCCGGCAGGCGCCGGCCTGCTGGAGGACGTCCGCCGGCCGGGCGAAGCGTGAGCGATCGTAGGTCCGGTCCACGACGACGGCGACCCACCAGCCCGTGATGGCATCGCGACGCAGTTCGAACATGCCGCCGGCCATGGCTCAGACCCTGGCCGGCGCCGGAACGGGAACGGGTCGCAGTGCGGCGCCAGCCGTCAGCGCGTCGGCAAGGGCCGGGGCGAACCGTTGGGCGGCCCCGCGCACGCTGGCGGTGGTCGGTGAGGAGTCTGGCCAGCCCGCCTCGGCGGCGATCGAGGTGACGACCACGTCCGGCAGCCCGCATGGGTCGATGAGCGCGAAGGCGTCGAGGTCGGTGGTCACGTTGAGCGCGATGCCGTGGTACGTCACGCCCCGCTCGATGCGGATTCCCAGGGCACCGATCTTGCGCGGCGCCGGCCCGTCGGGGCCGACCCAGCAACCCGGCTGGCCGTCGCGGCGGCCGGCCACCACGCCGTAGCTCAGGCAGGTCTCGGCCATCGCCGCCTCCAGAGCCCGCACGAACGAGCGCAGGAGGATGCCACGCTCATCGAGGCGGACGATGGGATAGACGACCAGCTGGCCGGGCCCGTGATAGGTGACCTCGCCACCCCGCTCCACGCGGATGAGCTCGATGCCACGCCGTTCCAGGTCTGCCTGGGAAGCTCGGACAAAGCTCGGATCGGCCTGACGACCGAGCGTCAGCACGGGCGGATGTTCCAAGAGCAGGACCGTGTCGGGGATCGCGCCCGCCGCCCGGGCGGCGACCATGGCGTGCTGCCGCGCCCAGGCGGTGCGATAGTCGATCCGGCCGAGCCATTCGACGGCGAGCTCCATGCCCGCACGATACCAGCGTCGACGCTCAGTGCTTACGGCGACCTCGGTCGTGCTGCCGTGCTGGCGTGGCGACGAGGTTCAGGTCCGGTCGCCTATGGCGTCGGGTCGGGCGGCGGATCGGTCGGCGGCGGCTCTGTCGGCTCCGGCGTCGGCGCCGCCGTCGGTGGGGCCGTCGCGCTCGGGGGCTTCGGGGTTGGCTTCTTGGTCGGCTTCGGCGTCGGTCTCGGCGTCCTCGCCGGCGCACAGCTGCCGATGCCCTTGGTCGTCGCCTTGCCGGCCTTGGCCGCGGGCGCCTTGAACCTGGCCGGCGGCAGCGTGCCGGGCTCTGTGAAGAGCCGATCGGCCATGGCTCGGATGGCCTTGACGTCCGGGACCTGGATCGAGCCGCGGCCAGGCAGCTCGAGCGTGCCACGGACCAGCGGACGGCTGACGACCTCGCGGTAGGTGTCCTGGCGGTCGACGTCCTTGGCCCACTCGACGATGTCCGGTACCAGCTTGCGCGGCACGTTCGTCGAGACCGTCCGGCTCAGGGACTTGAGGAGCCCGATGGGGTCGGCGAGGAAGCCGCCGTTGACGAGGCGGTCGCGGATGCCGGAGAGGACCTCCTGCTGGCGCGCAGCGCGCGAGAAGTCGGACTCTCCGGCGGCATGGCGGACGCGCGCGTAGGCGAGGGCAGCCCAGCCGTCGAGGTGGTGGCGGCCGGCCGTGATGGAGAAGCCGCGAGGGTAGCCGCGCTCGGTGTAGGTCGGATCACAGAAGCCGCGCTGGACGCTGACGTTGACGCCGCCGAGCTTGTCGATGACGGTCACGAAGCCCGGCAGGTTGACGACCGCGTAGTAGTCGATCCTGACGCCGAGCAGCGTCCCGAGCGCGCCCTGGAGGACATCGAAACCCTGACCGTTGGCACCCTTGAACTGGCGGGGGTTGTGCCGCGCGTAGGACACGAGCGAGTTGATCTTTCCCGCGAACCGCCGGCCGTTGGGCAGCGGCACGTCGACCATGTCGCGCGGGATGGAGACCATCGAGACGGTCCCGGCGACCGGATCGAGCGAGGCCACGATCATCGTGTCGGTCAGGTAGGTACTCCGAGTCGGGGCGGCGTCAACGCCGATGAGCAGGACGTTGACACGCTGGGGGCCCTCGGTCGGCGAAGGCGAGGCGAAGACCGGGAGGACGTCAGGGTCATCGTCGAATCCGGGCGTGCCGAAGGTCGGTGCCTCGGTCTCCGGGACCCAGGCCCCATCGGTTGCCTGGTCGCCGACGAAG
The DNA here is from genome assembly GCA_040514195.1 of Candidatus Limnocylindrales bacterium. Taxonomy (GTDB): domain Bacteria; phylum Chloroflexota; class Limnocylindria; order Limnocylindrales; family CSP1-4; genus CSP1-4. The sequence goes on from JBEVDC010000068.1 coordinate 27,605, forward strand.
ACGGTGTCCGCGGTCTGACGAGCCTGGTCTGTGACCGCCAGGACCAGGCCCTGGGGCACGACGATGAAGAGAACCAGCAGGCCGATAGGGATGACGTCACGGGCCCGCGGCTTGGGGTAGGCGGGATCCAGGACGCTGGCCGACATCGCCAGGAGGCGCCAGACGACGAAGAGGACCTGGAGGCCGATGATGCCCCAGATGACCTCGGGCTCGATGAGGGTCGCCGCCAAGCGGGCCGGACCCATGACCACCAGGGCGATCAGCGCGCCGACGATCAGGAGGATGACCGGCAGGAGGAAGAGCGCCGCCAGTGTCCGCCGGCCAGCGACAAGCTGGCCGAGGCCAGGGATGAGCGATGAGAGGAAGGCCGGCACGTAGCGTGAGACGTGCCTCTGGCGCGGGGCATCGCGAAGCGGCGATTCAGCCGGCAGGACGGGAGCTGGGATCGGCGTCTCGGGCCCCGGGGTCGGCGCGCTGGCGGCGCTCCAGGCGGGCGCCCTGCCGGCACCGACCTTCGCGCGCGTTGCCGAAGGGTTCGTCGTCGAGCGCTTGACCCGCGGGTTCGGCGTCGTCCCCTCGCGAGGCCGCTTCGGCGGCCTCGGCCCCGATCCCGCCGATCCGTCGTTCGGCGTATCAGTCACGAGCGGGAAGCCTAGCAGGCGATCGGGATTCCGGTCGCCGTTCCGAGTTCGACGTCACTCGGGCGGCGCGGTCTCCGTTCCGCGCTGGCGCATGCTGACGATGAGGAGGACGGGGGGCTCGTCGCCGATGCTCTCCGCGTCATGGGGGATGGTCGCGTCCCAGAGCACGTAGTCGCCCGGGCCGACCTCGACACTGTGTTCACCCTGGGTGAGGCGCACGCGGCCCTGCAGCACGATGTGATGTTCGTCCCCGGGATGGGCGTGAAGACCCGTCGATCCACCGGGCAGGCCGGTCACCTGGACGATGCACAGCTCGCGCGAGACACCGCCGTCGACCTCCTCGACCCGGCCGCCTCCAGGCCCCCGCCACGTCCGTCGGTCCGAGGCTCGAACGACGCGGGGCGGTATCGAGCTGTCCTGGAGGAACCAGGCCGTGGGCACGTCGAGCGCGACGCCGATGGCGGCCAGCGACTCGAGCGATGGAGAGGCCTTGTCGTTCTCGATCTGGCTCAGGTAGCCGACGTTGAGACCACTCCGCTCGGCGACTTGTGCCAGCGTCAGGGCGCGCTCGGTCCGCCACCGCTTGACCTGTGGACCGACAGCCGGCCTCGAGCGCTCCGATGGCGCGGCGGCCCGCCCCGGCGAGCCGGCGATGATCATCGGCTTGGGCACGTTATGGTCCTCCACAAAACAGTATTGACAAGGGGAAGCATCCGGGTGCAATATGGTCGCAGACCATAGTCGATGGCCTTCAGCAAACTGTCAAGGCCTCGACATCGCGATCAGGGCCAGGGGCCCGGGAGAACCAACACATGACACTCGCCATCATCGGGGCCGGCAATGTCGGCCGTGCCCTCGCCACCTCCGCCACCCGCGCGGGCTATGACGTCGTCGTCGCTTCGACCGATCCAGAGGACGCACAGGCGGTCGCCGATGCGACGGGCGCCAGGGTCGCCGCATCCAACCGCCAGGCTGCTGCGGCGGCAGGGATCGTCGTCCTCGCCGTGCCCTATCCGGCCCTGGAGACGCTGATCACGGACCTGGCCGTAACGCTCAGGGGCAAGGTCGTCATCGACGTCACCAACCGGCCCATCCAGGCTGGACCCTCCATCGCCGAGGCCCTCCAGGCCAGACTGCCGGAGTCCCACGTGGTCAAGGCCTTCAACACCGTCTTCGCCTCACGTCAGGCGGATCCGATCGTGGATGGCGTCCAGGCCGACGCCTTCGTGGCCGGGGACGACGCCGACGCAAAGGCCGCGGTGCTTGCGCTGGCCAAGGCGATCGGCTTTCGAGCCATCGACGCCGGTGGCCTGGACGTCGCCGGCACGCTCGAGGGCATGGCCTGGCTGAACATCAGCCTAAACATGCAAAACGGCTGGGTCTGGCAGGACGCATGGAAGCTTGTCGGACCGACGTCCGCCGCTGCCTGAGGCAGTGGCCGCATGGGCGGCCAGGCACTCCGGGCTGAGCGCCCAGCCTCCGCGCTCGCCCATCCAGACGCCCGAGGTCCCTCCACCTCCGGCGTCTCGCTCGGTCAGCCCTCGATCGTGCCCGAAGGGCTGGCGCTCGGGGCAGCGTACGGTCCGAACCAGCCGCGACCGCCGGGCTTGACGCCGCCCCCGACAACGGTCGAGGCGTCGATCGTGCCGTCGGCACGCTGCGTGCCTTCCGCGGTGACGATCATGCCGACCTTGATGTCGGCGAGGCTGGCGCTCTGGCTGCCGACGATCTGATACGTCGTCGAGGCAGAGACATGGATGGTCGTGGTGGATCCGTCGCGGCGTGCGACGGTGATGGTGTCACCGGTCTTGGCCGTCACCTGGCCGCCAACGCGGGGCAGCTGGATGCGGACCGTGACCGCGGTCATCGCGTTGTTGGTAGCTGACGTGCCCTGGACCACGACGCCGGTCCCGACCTTGAGGTCGGCGGCGCTGCCGGCCTTGGCGCTGCTCGAGAAACCGAGCGTATAGGCGGTCGTGCTGTTCGTCGTGATGGTCCAGGCCGTGCCGTCTCGCGCGGACAGCGTGAAGCGTCCAGAGCCCACCTCGGTCACCGTGCCGGCGACGGTCGGCACGACGACCACGATGGCGTCGATGGTGTAGTTGCCGGTCGCGGACGCGGTCTGGCTGAATCGGATGGTGTCGCCGACGTCGAGGTCGTCGACCGTGATGGCCTGCCCGGCCTCGGTGATGGTCGTCGAGCTGGTCACGGTGATCGTGCGGGTCCAGCCGTCGGTCGTTCTGAGTGCGAGGTCGTTGCCGTTGACGGCGGTGATGGTGATCTGGCCGCCACCTCCGCCGCGTCCGCCACGGACGATATCGCCCTCAAGGCCGCCGAAGCCACCGTCGTGGGCGGTTGCCACGGCGGCGCCGGCCAGGACGCCCGTCGCGGCGAGAACCACGGAGGCGATACGGATCGCGCGACGTCGCCTGGTAAGACCGGCCCGGGCGAACCCGGGCGTCACGTCTTGTGCTCGAAGTTGCTGCATTTGAGCCTCCATCTGGGGGGAAGGAGGCCAGTTGTAGGGCCTGACGCTGATGCCTTCCTGAAATGACTCGCTATGGCTCTGGTCCGACTCGTGCGTCAGCCGTCAGGCGTGCCTGCCTCGATCATGCTGCGGCATCCGCGCCGGCAGGCTCACCCACCTCGATCGGATTGTTGATCGGATCCTGGCTCCATTCGAACCAGCCGCCGTCGTAGACCGCGATGCGCGGCCAGGCCATGAGATCGGCGTAGAACCACGTCTCGGAGGCACGCCAGCCGGTCCCGCAATAGAAGGCAACCCGCTTATCCGGCGTGATGCCAGCGTCGTCCCAGTTGGCGGTGATCTCCGGGTACGCGCGCATCGTGTTGTCAGGGTTGCGGTAGTGCTGCATGTGATAGGCGTCGGTACCGCAGTTGCCCCACACGTCACCCGCGATGCGACCAGCGGGACCGATGTAGTTGTAGCCGCTCACCTGGCCGATGTGCTCGTTCCAGGTCCTGACGCTGACCAGCGCCGCGCCGGACGGGTCGGCGATCATGGCCTTGGCCTCGTCGATGTCGACGATGAACTCGGGTCGTTCGGGGATGGCCTTGCCGAAGGCCGCGATCGGTCGGGGCTCGTATGGCACCGTGTCGATGGGATGGCCGGCGCCAATCCACCGATCGTAGCCGCCGTCGAGTAGGCGGACGTCGGTCACGCCGGCGTAGCGCAGGATGAGCGCCGCACGGGTTGCCGCGATCTGGCCGGCCCGCCGACCGGGCCACTTCTCGTTGGCATCGCCGACCGTGTCGCGCCCATAGACCACGACCGTCGTGTCGGGTGCGATGCCGAGGCGGAGGAGCGTGGCCTCGATCTCGGCCGGGGATCGGCGGTTCCAGGTGATCGGGTCCTCGAGCCAGTTGGTATCGAGATAGACGGCACCTGGCAGATGGCCCACGGCGTACTCCTCGGGCACGCCGAAGTTGACGTGCAGGACCACGAAGCCGTTGCCCTCATAGGTCTCGGGTGACTCGCCGTCGACCAGCTGGCGGACCCAGTCCGGGTAGACGAGCCGCTCGAACCTGGGTAGACGCTCGACCGGCAGGCTCTCGTCCGCTGCCCAGGCTGCGAACCCTGGTTCGTACACGAGCACGTCGGTCAAGCCACGATCGAGCAGCCACGCCTGGAAGGCCGCGGCATCAGCTCGATCGCCGCCGTAGACGATGACCGTGCGTTCGGGCTCGATGGCCTTGTCGGTCAGCAGCCGCCCAAGCTCCACCTCATCGACCGTCGATCGCCAGGCGTCCGGAAAGGCGCGGGCGCCCGGCAGGTGGCCGCCGCGCGCCTCGCCGTCGAGCCGCCAGCCGTTGTATGCGGCCAATGATCGGATGTCGACCACGGTCACGTGTGGGTCGGTCAGTGCCTCGGCCAGCCCGCTCGTCGAGATCGTCGGTCTGGACCCCGTTCCAGCGTGACTCTGCGTCGTCATGTCATCTCCCTGCGTCATCGATCCTGTGCCCGGAAAACAAAAATCCCCTGCCTCTGTCGACAGGGGTGGGTCCGCCTAGCGGACGATCAAGCGAACGGACGCTCAGCGACGCCACCTCCCCTGCCCGAGGCAAGGACAACACGAAGCGCTCGGCCGCGCGATGGGGCTCGCGCGATGGAGCATGGTGTGGTGGTGAAGGCGGGCGCTCATCTGTCGGCGCATGGTGCCACAGGACGAGATCGCACGCAATCGCCCTGTGGTGATCGTGTCGGGCTCAGCTCCGTGGCTGGAGTCGGTGGCGGGTGCTGATCTCGACCCGCCCGCGCTCGTCGGCGGCCGGATGCTCGACGAGTGCGATCAGCCGATTGGCCATGAACCGGCCGGTCCGCACGGGTGTCCCCGTGCGGGTCACTTCGCGCACCTCGACCACGCCCCGGGTCGTGACCACCTCGATCCGGCGACCGGCCTTGGAGGCCACGATGTCGAAGGTCTGGACGCCTTGACCGGTATCGACGACGGCCTCGACGCGATCTCCCTTCATGGCACCATGCTACTCGGCGATCGTTATGGCGCCTGCACCCGGTAGACCGCGCCGGACGAGGTGACCGCGTACAGCTCGCCACTCTCGCTTTCGCCGAACGACGTGATGTTCACGGAGGTGTTGGCGCGCTGCGTCTTCGTGGTTCCTGCGTGAGGCACCGTCCAGATGCGGCCGCTGCACCAGTCGGCGAAGACGTACTGGCCGGCGAGGTTCGGGTAGGCGCTGCCGCGGTACACGTAGCCGCCCGTGATCGAGCAGTTGCCGTTGCTGTGCGCGTACTCGAGGATGGGCAGCCTGTCGCCGGCCATCGGGCACTTCGACGGCCGGAAGCAGTGCTTGCCCTCCATGATGCTCCAACCGTAGTTCCGGCCACCCGTGAAGCCGGCCGGCTCGCGGTCGACCTCCTCGTAGCGGTTCTCCCCGACATCGGCGATGAACAGCTTGCCGGTGCCGCGATCGAAGGAGATCCGCCACGGATTGCGCAGACCGTAGGCCCAGATCTCGCCCCGACCGGGGATGGCGCCCTTGAATGGATTGGTCGACGGGATCGAGTACCGGTTGTACCGGCCAGCGCCCGTGCCGTTCACGTTGATGCGCAGGATCTTGCCGAGGAGCGTCGTCGACTTCTCCTGCGCGTCGTTGCCGGGATCCCCGCTCCCGCCGCCGTCGCCGACAGCGATGAACAGGTACCCGCTGGGGCCGAACGCCAGTGCGCCGCCGTTGTGGTTCGTCTGAGCGCTGTGCTCGATGCGCATGAGATAGCGGCCGCTGCCTTCGTCCACGTCCGTCCGGGCGGCGTTCGTCGTATACCTGGCCACGATGATGTCACCGCCGTTGCGGGTGTAGTACACGAACAGCCGGCGGTTCGTCTCGAAGTCGGGATGGAAGGCAAGTCCCAGCAATCCGCGTTCGCCGATGTTCGCCACCAGCGAGCGGATATCCATGAAATACCCAGGCAGCACGGCGCCGTTCTGGATGACGCGGATGGTGCCCCGCTTCTCGACCACGAACAGCCGGTCGGTGCCGTCGCCGGCATTGGTGATCTGGGTCAGTGAGGGGAAGCCGCCAGCGACAAGACCGAGCGAGACCGAGAACGTCCCGGCAAGCGCGCCTGGAACCGCGACCGACGACGCGAGCGTCGCCGCCACGATGATGGCGCCGATTCGCGTGCGGGAAAGCCGCCAACGGTCGTGCATCTGATCACCTCTCTGCTGCTGGGTCCACCATCGCGCGATAAAGCAGGTCCATCAACTGACCGCGTGTCACGTCACCGCCCGGACAGTACAGTCGTTCGCCGCATCCCGCCGCGATGCCCGCCTCCGCGAGGGCGTTGATGCCATCCTCGAAGAGCGTCCCGTTATCGTCGTCGAAGTAGTCCTGGGTCGCCGCGGGCAGCACGAGCGCCAGAGCGAGCATATGCGCGATCTGCGCTCGTGTGAGGCGCGTGGAGGGGCAGAACCGGCCGTCGGCGCATGGGGGCGCGATGCCCGCCTCAGCGATGCGGTTGATGTTGCCTTCGTTCGGGTCCCCGGTATCGTCGGTGAAGTAGTCGGCGGCCGCGTCGGGGTAATGGAACGCTCGCGCCAGGAAGGTGGCCGACTCCCCTCGAGTCACGGGGTTATTGGTGCAGAACATGTCAGCGTCGCAGCCATTGCTGATGCCGACCTCGCGCGCCCACGCGATCGCGTCGGCGTATGGGGAGGTGGCATGGTCGTTGGGGCAGCGCTGCCCTCGCTCGAGGACCTTGAACGTCGAGCCGGACGAGCCGAATCGAATGCGAGCATAGGCGCAGTTGTTGGTCTCGGACTTCTCCGTGAACTGCCGATAGAGATCGACTGCACTACGGATCGTGTAGGTCCCGCCCGGCAGGCCGGTGATGTCGACCCACTGGTACGCGAAATTCCATGCGTACTTGTCCCCCCAGCCCACGGAGATCCCATTGCGCGTACGCAGCGACGCGCGTCGACCGCACATCGACTCCAGGTACACAGGGCGAGCCGGGGAGCGCGGGAGGCTCCCGTTGATGAGGTTCGTGTCGAAGAAACAGAACCCGACCTTGCTGGACCGCAGGGTCCCGCGGGCGCCCCACAGGTGGTAGGTCAGCATCCGGCGCACGTGCCAATGGTCGTGGCCGTCGCCCGCGTACTTCATGCGCGCAGTCGTCTCGATCCGGCGGAAGCCGCCGTCAGTTCGGTAGACGATCTGATCGACGTCCCATGCAGTCGAGGAAGTGCTCGGCCGCTTCGAACGTACTTCGAATGGCCCGTCGCCCTTGTTCCACATGATGCCAGTGAACCGCAGCAGCCGCCGACCGCCGGACTTCACGATATGGAAGCCGGTGATGTTGGCCACCCGAAGGTCGGGCAGGCGATCCGAGACAGCGGCAACCGGGGCCACCGGCGCGGCCGTGCTCAGCATCGCGATCAAAGCGACTGTGGTCAGCAGCCGACCTGCCAACTGCTTTCGGCCGGAGAGCCTGCCAGGCATCGTGCGACGAGCACCCTCCTCACGCGCAAGTGGCGACCTTGCTGGACGAGTTCGACGATGTCAACCCACGCATCGCGAGGCAACCCGATCCCAAGCCCGCGCGATCTCGCCGGACGACTCGGTCATGGACGCGATGGAGCCCGATCCGGGGGCGGTCTGGCACGCCTGGGCGACCTTGATCTCGCCGGCGCTGATACCGCTACCATCGACTCGCGATGGGCATCGGGATCGGGTTCCAGGCCTGGGCGACGAACGTCGATTGGCACCACCTCATGGAAGCCGGCCGATCGATCGACGCGTCGGGATTCGAGACGCTGTGGTCGAACGACCACTTCCTGCCGGCCCTCGGTCCAGAGGCCGTGGTCGGTCCCGTCGACGGTCCGGTCTTCGAAGGTTGGTCCACCCTGTCGGGCTGGGCCGCCGCCACCTCACGCGTCCGACTGGGCTGCCTCGTCTCCGGTGTCGGCTATCGCAACCCAAGCCTGCTGGTTCGGATGGCGACCGCGCTCGATCATGCGTCGGGAGGCCGGGCCGCTCTCGGGATAGGGGCCGGCTGGCACGAGCGAGAGCACCGCATGTTCGGCTTCGCCTATCCGGGGCTGGGCGAGCGCCTCGACCGTCTCGAGGAGGCGGCCGCCATCTGTCGGGGCCTGCTCGATGGGCGGCGGGTGACCATCGCCGGCACGTGGTTCGAGATACACGACGCGGTCAACGATCCGCCCGCGGTCCAGGAACGGCTGCCGCTCGTCATCGGTGGCTCGGGCAAGAAACGGACCCTGAAAATCGTGGCGCGCTACGCGGACTGGTGGAACGCAGACGGCGACGACCCGGCGGCGTTCGCCGCGCTGAATGCGATCCTCGACGAACACTGTGCCGCCGTGGGCCGAGACCCGACCCAGATCCGCCGCACGATCGGCCAGCGCCCGCCGCTCATCCGCGAGTCGGTCAAGGAAGCACGCCGCGACCTGGCCGAGATCCTCGTCGCTCACGGGATGCCCGCCCACGTCGCGCATGATGTGGCGGAGGCCGATCCGTATGCCGCACCGCGCGCCGCGGTGTTCGATCGACTGGCGGCCTTTGCTGAGGCCGGCGCGTCCCTGGTGGTCTTCGACTGGCCGGCGCCGTTCGACCCTGCGACCCAGGAGGCACTCGGGGCTATGGCGCAGTCGTTCGCGAGTGATCGGCCTCCGTCCTAGTCCCCTCGCCTGCGCCCTCCCTTTGCTGGTGCGCGCCCGATCGGCTCAAGCGTCGAGCCTGGCTCGGGCGGCCTCGAAGTAGGCGAGAAGCCGACGCCGGTCGACATCGGGGGCGATGGGCGCGATCGACTCCACCCAGGTCCGCGCGCCATCGATGATCGTCGCGATCACGACCGCGTCATCGGCGTCGAAGGTCGGTCGGCCGGGCACCTCGAGGTAGATGGGCGAGCTATGTGCCCCCATGGCGGTCGCGAAGGCCGACTCGATCAGCTGGCTGCTCGTGACACGAGCAGCCAGCCAGCCACCGTCTGTCACCCTGACTCGCTCGGCGAGGTCGATGTGGTCGCTGCCGGCCGGCGCGTTGGCAGACGCGATCACGGAGCCGTCGTGGATCAGCTGGAGGCCATCGATCACCGGCAGTGCGGCCGTGGCCGTTGCCCTGACCTCGACGGTCCCGCCGCCGGGGCCGAGCGAGACGGTGTCGCCTGGTCGCTGGCCGTCGACGGCGATGTCCACGAAGGGCCCCGATGTCACGAAGGTGCGTCCAGACCGGATCGCATCCGCCCACCGCTCGAACGAGAGCGGACCCTCATCGTCGAGGCGGACGTACGTGCGGATGGCTCCCAGCGGGATCTCGGCGGTCATCTTGTCAGTGCCACCGACGATCGGCAGTCGGAAGCCACAATTGAGGAAGCGGTACCACTCGCGGATCGAGGGTCCATCGACCCCCGGCGTGAGCGCCTGCATCTCGATCGCCTCGATCTTGCCGGCGACGATGTCAGCCGCCACTTCGGCGTATGGCAGGGGGAAGTGGACGGCCACCGCCAGGCCGTGCTGAGCGCGGGCCGCGTCCGACCAATCGGCCATCAACCAGCGGAGCGGATCGCCGAGACGACCTTCCGGCGCGCCGCCGCTGGCCATCGGCAGGACAGCCTCGGAGGCACCGAGGAGGCCGATGTGGCCGAGCATGTTCTGGCGGTTCTCGCTGCCCATGACCACGAGGTGGCGGGCCGTCGGGTCGCGCAGGGTGACGATGGGCAGGTCGACGACGCCCGTGTGATGGTCCCCCCACTGAGTGGCCAGCAGGTTGACGATGCCGACCCCCTCGGCCTGTGCCTGAAGGAGCGCAGACGACGGGGAGATGAAGTGCACGTGGCAGTCGGCCGCGACCCAGGTGTCGCCGGTGGGCCAGCTGACGGGCTCCATAGCCAGGACGAGGGGACCGTTGATGTCGGCGACCTCGATCGATCGCCGCTCGGGCCGATAGCCGAAGCCACGTGCGACTTCGACGTGCACGGTCCCGACGGGCAGCTCGACGCCGAAGCGACCGGGTACATAGGCGTAGGTCGTGCCCCCCAGAACGAGGTCGGCTCCGGTGTCCTCGTTGAGCCCTGGATTGACCTCGTCGCGGTGGCCGAGCGGTGGCAGGTATCGTCCGTCGGCGGCACGGAAATGCACGCGCGCGGGCATCGGACTTCCCGTCGTTGCGTCGACGACGTCGACACTGACTCGGCGGGTGGCCAGCGGCATCGGCTCGATGGAGATGCGGCCGAACCGCCGTTTATGGCCGTCGGCCGGCAGCCGACGCGCCGGGATGGCCTCCCCGTCGACCACCAGCGAGGCGTCGGCCGCCATGGCGACATCTACGAGCGTGCTTGTCCCGGACGGCGGGCGCCTCGCACTGCCCCAGCCCGGGACCGAGTCGATCGGCCAGTCCGCGCCGAGCGGCGTCGGCGCCGGCCGTGTCCGGATGACCTGGCCGAGGTCGAGCGAGACCGATCGGCGGCCGTCGTCGAGCGGCCCAGGAAGGGATCTCGCACGCGCGGGCCGCTCGACGCGCAGCGACCGGCGCGGCTCGAGGTGGAGCGGGGACGCCTTGCCGCGGAAGGCCGTGATGGCCGCCACGATGACGCCACCGCCATCGTCCATCGAGGCCAGGGGTTCCATGGACAACTGCGCCAGCACGGCCGGGCCGCCGGGGATCGCGATCTCGTGTAGCCAGAGGACGATCTCGTCGGTCGGGCTCGGGACGCTGTCTGCCACGCCCGTCTGAGCCGGGCCCCAGGCTCCGGGCAGGATCGCCAGCAGTCCGGCCTGACCGGGAGGCGCGTAGCGCGCAGGTTCATGGCCGGGAAGCGGCCCCTGCCAGTCGAGCGGCTCATCGAGCTGGTGTGCTCGGGCGGCGAACGCGCCCTGTCCCCAGCCGACGATCCCCTCGTTGATCTCGAACCTGCGTCGGATCGTCCGCTCCGTCCTTCGTCCGCCGACCGACTCGACGGCGTAGAGCGCGATGTCCTGACCGACCGGCGTGACCCAACCGATCGGCAGGTCGGCAGGTCGACCGCCATCCATCGGGTGCCACGCGTCGCAGAAATGGGCGATGACAAGATGGCTGACCGGTCCAGACGTGCGGAGGTCGACCTCGATCGGCCGGTCGAGCAGCAGCCAACGGCGCGCCGCGCCCTTGCCGGGCAGTCGGAAGGGCAGGCCACGAAAGACCTGCCGACGGGCGGGCACGCGGCCCAGAGGTCCCCGGTAGGCGGGATGGAACCGAGCTTGGACGTCTGCGTCGCTGGCCGTCCGATGGCGCCGCAGATCGAGAGGCGTGGCCAGCGGGGTCGCTTCGCCCGTTGTGCGCGGCACGGTCAACGCCCCATACCCGCGGTCCTGCCGGTCGCCCCTGCCATGGCCGTCCCTCGCGTCGAGAGCCCGTTGACGCTGCTCGCCTGCGTATGCTAGCGTCGCGCGCAACCGATTGCGCAAGCGGCGAGCATGTCGCGGTAGCGGGAGGCCTCGGTGGCAGGACCCGGGCTCGATCTCGGCGGCGGTCGGGAGATCGCTGATCGGGCGGGCTGGCTGAGGTGACGAAGGCTCGGCGCCCATCGGAGCGACGGGTGGTGCTGGCCGACGTGGCGCGCGACGCCGGGACCTCCGAATCGACGGCGTCGCGGGCGCTCAAGGACGACCCGCGGATCGGCGAGACGACACGCGCCGCGGTTCGTGCCTCGGCGGCGACCCTCGGCTACGTGCCGAATGCCGCAGCGCGCAGTCTGCGCGCCCGACGGACGCACATCCTGGGCCTCCTGCTCGACGACCTTGCCGACCCAGTCCACGGGCAGATGGCGTCCGGCTTCGAAGAGGCTGCGGCTGGGCAGGGCTATGCCGTTTTCATGATGACCGGTCTCCACGACCTGGCACGGGAACAACGTGCGCTCCGTGCGTTCATCGAGCATCGCGCCGACGGGATCGTCCTCGCCTCGTGCGTCACCGATCCGGCAGAGGTCTACGCCCGGATGCCGAGATCGCGGGTGGTCTTCGTGCAACCCGACTACCCAGGTCTCGCCGACGGTGAGGGACTCGAGCGCGGCGAACTACGGAGCGACGACGCGGCTGGGGTGACCGCGATGATCCGCCATCTCGTCGATCGCGACTACCGACGCATCGCATACGTTGGCGCGGGCGGCGGCGCGTCGGACCTCCTGCGGCGCTCGACGGCCGCAGCGACGCTGGACGAGCTCGTGGGCGAGCCTCTGCACACCTATGATGCTGGCCTGGCCGGTTGGCGCGACCCGTCCGGAGTGGCGGATGCTATCGCCGGCGATCGTCCGGATGCCGTGATGTGCTACGACGACAAGCTTGCCCTCGCATTGATGGACACCCTTCGTCTGACGACGGTCGACGTCCCTGCCGACCTCGCCGTGGTCGGTTTCGACGGGATCGCGCAGTCCAGCCGATCGCGGCCCCGACTGACGACCGTGGCGGTGCCGTCCGCGGAGCTCGGCCGTCGCGCGGTCGGGATGCTCGTCGCCGCGCTCCGCGACGGATCCGCGTCGCCCTCGGAGGTGATGCCGGTCCGACTCGTGATCGGCGAGACCGCGCCACAGCGCGATGCGGCAACCAGTCGTCGCCAGTCCGCCGAGCCGGTCGGCGGGGCGGCACGAGGGCGTGCGTGATGAGCGTGGACCGCGTCGCGCCGGCGATCGAGCTGCTCGACGTGACGAAGCGGTACGGCGAGGCAGTCGCGCTCGACGGTGTGTCCCTCCAGATCGAGGCGGGCGAGTTCTTCTGCCTGCTCGGCCCATCTGGCTGCGGCAAGACGACGACACTGAACCTGATCGGCGGCTTCGTGCCCCTCAACTCGGGCGAGTTGCGGATCGAGGGTCGACGGGTCAATGACCTGGCGCCTCACCAACGCAACGTCAACACCGTCTTCCAGAACTACGCGCTCTTCCCGCACATGACGGTTGCCGAGAATGTCGCCTTCGGCCTGCGCATGGAAGGCC
>JBEVDC010000090.1:0-6314 GCA_040514195.1 Candidatus Limnocylindrales bacterium
CAGTCCGTCAGCGGGATCGCTGCGCGCCAGCCCGCGGTACCGCCTGGCGATGCTGCAGGTCCTGGGTCTCCGTGCGGTCGAGACGGCCATCGAGCGGCTGGTCGCGGCGGAGTCGCGTCGATGACGGTGCGCCTCCCGATCTCGATGACCGTCAACGGCCGCGCCCGCTCCATCGAGGTCCCAACGCATCACACGTTGCTCGAGGTCCTGCGCGATGACCTCTGGCTGACCGGGACCAAGGAGTGCTGCCTGGTCGGCGAGTGTGGCGCCTGCACGGTCATGGTCGACGGCGCAAGTGTGGACTCCTGCCTCAGGCTCGCAGCCGAGGCAGATGGGACCGCCATCACGACCATCGAAGGGCTGGCCGACGTTGGCATGCTGGATCCGCTCCAGGCGGCCTTCATCCAGACCGGCGCGGCGCAGTGTGGCTTCTGCATCCCTGGTCAGCTGATGGCCGCCCGGGCGTTGCTCGACCTGAACCCGACGCCTTCTCGGGCGGAGGTCGAGGATGGCCTCGCGGGCAACCTGTGCCGCTGTGCCGGGTATGAGCAGATCATCGAGGCGGTACTGGTAGCGGCCGACGTCCAAGCCGCCGAGGTCGAGTCTGCTGAGGTCGAGGCGGCGCGGTGAGCGAAGGACGCATCGGCGATTCACCCGCCCGCGTGGGTGGCTTCGACCGGGTCACGGGCCGGCAGGCCTACGTCGCGGACATCCGGCTCGAGGGCATGCTCCACGCCAAGCTCGTGACCCTCGATCGCGCGCGGGCCCGGATCATCGGCATCGACACGAGCGAGGCGCTCGCCGTTCCCGGCGTCCGGCTCGTCATGACGGCGGCGGACCTGCCGCAGCCGATGCCGCGTTTCGGCCCGCAGTTCACGGATCGGCCGGTGCTGGCCGTCGGCGAGACGAAGTACCACGGCGAACCCGTGGCCGCGGTGGCGGCGGAGACCCTCGACGCTGCCGAGAAGGCGGCGGGCCTGGTCAAGGTCGCGTACGAGGAGCTGCCGGCCGTCTTCACGATCGCCGACGCCCTCGACCCGGAGGCGCCGCTCGTCCAGGACCCGACGCTCCGTCCCGGCGAGCCGCTCGCGGCGACCAACGTCCTTCGGGAGCACCACTTCGGCTGGGGCGATGTGGACGCCGCGGCGGCCGAGGCGGAGGTCGTCGTCGAGGGCTCGTACGCCTTCCCGATGGTCACCCACTTCGCGATCGAGCCGCATGGCTTCATCGCCGCGCCGGACGGAGACGGCCTCGCGATCTGGAGCTCCATCCAGCACCCGTACTGGCTGCAGCGGGTGATCGCCAAGCTCGTGGGCCTGCCGCTGGCCAAGGTCCGCGTCCACGCGCCTGACCCCGGCGGCGCGTTCGGGGGCAAGCAGCACGCCAAGTACGAGCCGCTCGTCGCGTTCATGGCCCTCCGCGCCGGCCGACCGGTCCGCCTCGTGCTGACCCTGGAGGAGACGTTCCAGGCTGTGCGCCGGGGCGCCTCGGAAGTCCGCGTTCGTGCCGGCTTCCGACGCGACGGCGGCCTCGTCTTCCGGGACATCGAGGCGAACTACCTCATCGGCGCCTACGCCGACATCGCCGATCGGACCGTCACGAAGGGCAGCTACAGCGCGAACGGGCCGTACATGGTCCCGTCCGTCCGGATCGTCGCTCGGAGCGTGTTCTCCCACACGACGCCTTCGACCGCCTTCCGGGGCTTCGGCAATCCACAGCAGATCTGGGCGGTCGAGTCGAACATGGACGAGGCCGCGCAGGCGCTGGGGATCGACCCGCTCGAGCTCCGACTGCGGAACCTCGCCCGGCCTGGCGACCCGTTCATCCCCGGCGATCGACCGGCCGATGGAGACTGGGCACAGGCGGTCCACCGGGCGGCCGAGCTGATCGGCTGGGGTGGACCGAAGGCGCCCGGACGTGGGAGGGGGCTGGCCCTCGGGCTGAAGTCGGGCCCGACCACGGGCCTGTCGTATGCGACCGTGCGGCTGCTGGCCGACGGCAGCATCATCGTCAATGCTGGCACGTCGGATATGGGCCAGGGCGCACGCACGATCTTCGCCCAGATCGCGGCCCAGGAACTCGGTGCGCCGATCGGCTGGGTGACGGTCGTCATGGGCGACACCGCCGTCGTGCCCTACG
This sequence comes from Candidatus Limnocylindrales bacterium, assembly GCA_040514195.1. Taxonomy (GTDB): domain Bacteria; phylum Chloroflexota; class Limnocylindria; order Limnocylindrales; family CSP1-4; genus CSP1-4. Next base: position 2,140 of record JBEVDC010000090.1, read on the forward strand.
ACCAGCAGACCTCGGCGAGCCGCTCGTCCGTTCTCATGGGCAACGCGGTCCTGGCGGCCTGCCGCGATATCCAGGCCAAGCTCCGGGCCATGGCCGGCCTGCTGGAGGGCGTCCATGAGACCGTGATCGTCGTCGACCGCGGCGAGGTCCACATCGGCGAGCGCACCCTGCCCATCCGCGATGTGCTCGTCCGCGGGCTGGGGCGCCTCGGCGGCGAGGTCATCGGTGTCGGCGAGTCACGCAAGGAGGCGGATCCCGATCATCCGCTCGGTGGGACGGCGGCCTTCTTCGAGTTCAACGCGACGGCCGTGGAAGTCGAGGTCGACCGTGATACAGGCGACGTCACCGTCACGCGCCACGTCACCGTTTCCGACGTGGGGAGGGCGATGAACCCGAGCCAGGTCCGTGGCCAGGACGAAGGCGCCGCGATCACGGGCCTCGGCCACACGCTGATGGAGCGGCTGATCTACGACGACGAGGGGCGCATCCGCAGCCTCGGGGCCATCGACTACAAGATCCCGACCACGCTCGATCTGCCGCTCCGGATGGAGAGCGACATCGTCGAGAACGAGGACGGGCCCGGGCCATACGGCGCCAAGGGCATGAGCGAGGGCGCCCTCCTCCCCGTCGCGCCAGCCGTGGCCGCCGCCGTCCACGACGCGACCGGGGTCCGGATCCGCGACCTGCCCCTGTCGCCCGAGCGGGTGTGGCGCGCGCTCCGCGAGGCCGACGAGACGCCCGACTCGGCAGATCCAGCGACGTTCGACCCGCGATGACCCGGGCCTACCTGCTCGATGCCCTGCCGGACCTCCCGCTGCCCGAGCTCAAGGCGCTCGTCGGCGGCAAGGCGGCCGGCCTCGGCGTCATGATCATGGAGCTCGGCTTGCCCGTGCCGCCGGGGTTCGTCATCACGACCGAGACCTGTCGTGCGTACCTCGCGACCGGTTGGCCGGATGGCCTCGACGAGGTCCTGCGTGCCCGGATGACCGAACTCGAGGCGACGGTCGGTCGGCGCTTCGGCGACCCGGCCGACCCCCTGCTGGTCAGTGTCCGCTCGGGTGCGCCGGTGTCGATGCCCGGGATGATGGACACGGTCCTCAACCTCGGCCTGGACGACGCCACGACCGAGGGTCTGGCCCGTGTGGCCGATGATGCGGCCTTCGCTCGCAGCTGCCGCGAGCGCTTCGAGGCCAGCTTCCGCTCGACGGTCGGCGTCGACGCCCCTTCGGAGCCCTGGCTCCAGCTGCGCCTGGCCATCGAGGCCGTCTTCCGCTCCTGGAACAGCGACCGCGCTCGAGCCTATCGACAGAAGGAGGGCATCGCAGACGACCTTGGCACGGCGGTGACGGTCCAGGCGATGGTCTTCGGCAACCCCGGGCCAGACTCGGCGACCGGCGTCCTCTTCACGCGCAACCCGGCGACCGGCGAGCGAGTCATCTACGGCGACATCCTCTTCTCCGCCCAGGGTGAGGACGTGGTCGCCGGAACGCATCGGACCGAGCCGATCGCCGTCCTCGACGAGCGGCTGCCGACGGTCGCGGCGGAGCTGCGGGCCTTGGCGGATCGACTGGAGCGGCACTTCGCCGACCTGTGCGACATCGAGTTCACCATCGAGTCGAGCCGGCTCTGGATGCTCCAGGTCCGTGTCGGCAAGCGCAGCCCCCAGGCAGCGCTGCGGATGGCTGTGGACATGGCCGAGGACGAGACGTTCCCACTGACGCGCGGGGAGGCGGTCGAGCGCGTGGTGTCCATCCTCGCCCACCCGCCCACGATCGTCGTCGGCGGTCGGCGCGACGTTGCGCCGCTGGTCACGGGGCTGCCGGCCTCGCCCGGCGTGGCGTCGGGCCCGATCGTGACCGACCCGGAGGCAGCCCAGGTGGCGGCGAGCGAAGCGGGGAGGGCCGCCATCCTCGTGCGCGCCCAGACCTCGCCAGACGACGTCCAGGGCATGGCCAGCGCGGCCGGCATCCTCACCTCGCGCGGCGGCCTGGCGAGCCATGCCGCTGTGGTTGCAAGGGGCTGGGGGATCCCAGCCATCGTCGGGGCAGCTGCGGTCGAGCTCTACGACGACCACGTGGTCCTCGGCGACCGGAGCCTGCGGGTCGGCGACGTCATCACCATCGACGGCAGCACCGGCGAGGTCTTCGAGGGCCCGATCCCGATCGCGAGCGAAGTCGTGCCCGAGGTCCCGACCCTGCTCGCGTGGGCGCAGGAGCTGGGCATCTCCATCAGTCACGATGAAGGCGCTGCCTCGGACGCCCGGGCGATCACCGACGCCGGGGCCGCAAGACACGCCACCGACACCCCCCGCGCGGGCCACGACGTCAGCCCGTACGACTGCCTCCGAGCCATCGCCATCAAGGGCTTCGCGCCGGCCCAAGCGGTTGCGGACGCCGTCCTCTCGACCTCGGATGCGGTCCAGCCGATGCTCGACCAGCTTGCCCGCGACGGCCTGGTCTCGATGGTCGCGGGCGCCTATCGACTGACCGAGTCCGGGACCAGCCGGGCCGACAGTCTGCGTGCCGCCGAGCAGGCGGCCTGGGGCGTCGATCGCGCGAGTGCGGCCCTCGATGCCTTCGTGAGCCTCGACCGGCAGGTGAAGGAGATCGTGACCGCCTGGCAGCTCCGCGACGCCCAGGCGCAGGTTCCTAACGACCACTCGGATGCGACCTACGACCAAGCCGTTCTCGATCGCCTGTCAGGGCTCCATCAAGACGCTGTCGCCTGGCTGCTTCCGCTGGAAGCGGACTGTCCGCGCCTGGAGAACTACCGACGAAGACTCGCTCGGGCCATCGATGCCGCAGGCGCTGGCGACGCCCGTTTCGTCGCCTCGCCCCGCGTCGATAGCTACCACGGCGCCTGGTTCGAACTTCACGACGTTCTCATCCGGCTCGCGGCTCGCACCCGGGAAGCCGAGGTCGCCGAAGGCCGGGCGTAGCCGCGGCTCTCACTCGTTGCCGGCCCGGCCATGCGCGCGATTGACACCGCAGGTGTCGCGGAACCGACGGTCCGACAGGAACTGCCTCGAGGCGACCGACGTCTGGCGGGAGAACCGGCGTCAGGTTCGTCCACGATCCATCGATGCACAAGGAACGCTACATGTCTCTCTCGCCCACCGTCGCCCTCCGCGCCGCTCGCGTGGCGCTCGCCATCGCCCTCACGGCAGTCGTCATCCTGGCGGCAGCCGCCTACGCCGGCTCACAGGCCGTCCTCCCCGTCGAGCCCGATGGCGGCATCGGCGGCGACGTCGTCCTCCCCGTCGAGCCAGACGGCGGCATCGGCGGCGACGTCGTCCTCCCCGGCGCGCCAGACGGCGGCATCGGCGACTGACCGACCCTCCTGATCACGTCGCACGCGAGTTGCCCCCGGCCGGCGCCGGGGGCAACGACATGTCCGGCGACCCACGCCGGGGCCGTCCCTAATCAGGCGCGGCAGCCGGTCGTCTACGCGATCAGGGGCCGTCGGGCGACCAGTGGAGGGCGGTCGGCGCTAACACCGCAGACCAGGCCAGCAAAACTCGGAGGCATCGCCGCCCTTCGTGAAGCCCGAGCCGTCGGTCGCGAAGGTGTAGAGGGCGAGCCCTTCGAACCCAGGACCAAAGCCCTGGTACTGGAGCGCGATCCGATCGCCCGCCGGCGACCACGCGAGGCCGTGTACGAAACCCCCACCCAGCGGCGTGCCGTCGGGCGTCACGATCTGGTGCGCGTCACTGCCGTCGGCGTTCATCACCCACACACTGTGGTCGCTATCGCAGTAGCCGTCGGCGAACGCGATCTGCGTCCCGTCTGGAGAGAACGCCGGAAATCTGACGATGCCATTCTGCGGTACCTGAGACTTCCAGAGCACCTCGGCGGGGCCACCGTCAGCGTCGACGCCGAAGAGGGCGCCGTCGTGGCAGGAGCGTCCCCTCACGGTCTTGCCCGCGAAGACGACGCGCGACCCGTCAGGAGAGATCGTGGCGCCTGTTGGCCGAGCCGACCCAGTGATATCGCTGGACCCCGACAGCGGCTCGGACACCTGCGTCTCCGTGCCGTCGGCATGCAGGACGAACAGGTTGCCGGCGAGACCCTTTATGAGCCGGCGCATGCCGTCCCTCGAGCACCCGAGAATGTTGCCTGCCTCACCGACGAGCCCATCACCGACCGGTACGCGGGCTCGCACCTCACGATTCGGGT
>JBEVDC010000236.1:0-11756 GCA_040514195.1 Candidatus Limnocylindrales bacterium
CATCCGAAGGGGCCAAGTCCTATGCGCGGGCTGGCGCGACGAGCCGGGAGTGGACGGCGATAGGCGCGACGCAGGTCGAGTGCCTGCTCGAGATGGCGCGCTGCCTGGGGGAGCTCGGCGCGGGCCGGGTGCCGTCGCAGCCTGGCCGCGACGCATTCCTAGGACGAAATGTCAGGGGGACAGGGTGGTGACCACGACCTAGCTTGACCCCCTGGGCCGCTACCTCCTCGCAGCCCAGATTCCGAACGGCCCTCCTGCTCGAGTCCGGTGTCGACGTCGGCGTGGTGAGCCGTATCCTCGGCCACTCGACGGTCAGCCTGACGCTGGACATCCACGGCCACCTGACCGACCGGATGATCGAGCGAGCAGCGGCACCGATGGACGCGATCCTCGAGGCGAGCTAGCAGCTTCAGGGGTACGGCGAGGGGTACACCGCAAACGAATGGCCCTCCGGTGGCGTCCGGAGGGCCGATTCGTGAGTGATTCGCTGGTGAGCCGCGAAGGACTCGAACCTTCAACCAGCTGATTAAGAGTCAGCTGCTCTACCATTGAGCTAGCGGCCCGCGGTGGCGGATTCTAGCGCAGGACCTGTGAGCCGTCGATGGTCGACGAGCCGCTCCCTCCCCGGGCGGATCCAGGGACGCCACGCCTAGGTTGGCTGGTTGTCGATCTGGGCACGCTGGAGTCGGCCCGAGTAGTCCACGTAGATGGACTTCCACTCGGTGAACGTGTCGAGCGCGGCGTGGCCGGCCTCGCGATGACCGTTGCCGGTACCCTTCCAGCCGCCGAACGGCAGGTGGGTCTCCGCGCCGGTCGTGCCCGCATTGACGTAGACGATGCCGGTCTCGAGGTCGCGCATGGCTCGGAAGGCGGCATTCACGTCACGCGTGAAGATGCTCGCCGAGAGGCCGAAGCGCGTCTGGTTGGCAGCCATCACGGCGGCATCGAGGTCGGGTACCCGGATGATCGAGAGGATCGGCCCGAAGATCTCCTCCTGGGCCATGCGATCCATGGGGGCGATGCCGTCGTAGATCGTGGGCTCATAGAAGTGGCCGTGCTCGCAGCCTGGTCGGTCCGTGGCCGTGGCACCACCGACGAGCAGCCGTCCCTCGCCCGAGCCGATGTCTGCGTAGCGGCTGACTTTGTCAAGCGCACCGGCGTTGATGAGCGGGCCGACATCGGTCGTCAGATCGAGGCCGGACCCGAGCCTCAGCCTGGTGGCCTGGTCGACAAGGCGCCGGACGAGGTCGTCGGCGACCGCTTCGTGGACGATGACCCGGCTGCAGGCCGTACAGCGCTGGCCGGTGGTGCCGAAGGCAGACCAGATGATGCCCTCCGCCGCCAGGTCGAGGTCGGCGTCGGCCATCACGATGACGCCGTTCTTGCCACCCAGCTCGAGGCTCAACCGCTTGAGGCGGCGAGCGGCGATGCCCGCGATGAGCGTGCCCGTCTGGCCGTTTCCGGTGAAGCTGATGACCGCCACGTCCGGGCTCTCGACGATGGGCAGCCCGACTTCCTCCCCTGAACCGGTCACGAGGTTGACCGTGCCTGGCGGGAAGCCCGCCTCGTGCATCAGCTCGACGAGCAGCACGACGCAGTGCGGCGTGTCGGAGGCCGGCTTGATGACCACGGTGTTGCCGGTCACGAGGGCCGGCATCATCTTCCAGCATGGGATGGCCATGGGGAAGTTCCAGGGCGTGATGATGCCGGCAACCCCGATCGGCTGGCGGATGCTCATGGCCCATTTGTCGGGCAGCTCCGAAGGCACGGTGTCGCCGTACATGCGGCGGCCCTCCCCGGCCATCAGATAGGCGATGTCGATGCCCTCCTGGACGTCGCCCCTGGCCTCGGCCAGGACCTTGCCCATCTCGCGGGTCATCGCCCGGGCCAGTCGCTCCTTGTGCTCCGCCATCAGGGCACCGAAGCGATAGAGGATCTCGCCGCGCTTGGGCGCCGGCGTGGCACGCCAGGCGGGGAAGGCGGTCTCGGCCGCCCGGGTGGCCATCGCCGCATCGGCCGCGTCGGAGGCCGCGAAGGTCCCGATCAGATCGCGGGTGTCGGCCGGGTTGCGGCTCTCGAAGGTTCGTCCGGTGTGGCTCGGCTGCCACTCGCCACCGACGAAGTTGCCGAAGGCGGGCGTCGTGGCCGCGTTCAAGGCATCGGCGGCGCGGTCGAGGAGCTCGCTCATGTGGGGGCATTCTATGCTCGCACGTGCTGGCCGGCGAGGGCACAATCCGCAGATGGCACCGCCTCCATCAACCGACGTCGTACCGGTACGGATGGCCGCGTCAACCGGCCTGGCAAGACGCCTGCCTGGCCTGGCCACCCTCCGGACGTACGACCGAGCGTGGCTGTCCGGAGACATCGTCGCCGGCCTGGTCCTGACCGCCGTGCTGGTGCCTGTGGGCATGGGCTACGCCGAGGCGGCCGGCCTGCCACCCATCAACGGTCTCTACGCGACGATGGTGCCGCTGATCGCCTACGCCATCTTCGGTCCCAGCCGCATCCTCGTCCTGGGACCCGACTCATCGCTCGCGGCGCTCATCGCCGTGACGGTCGTGCCGCTCGCCGCCGGCGATTCCGCCCAGGCTGTCGCCCTGGCCGGTGGGCTGGCCCTTGTGGCCGGCCTGTTCAGCTTCGGGGCCGGTCTCGCGCGAGTCGGCTTCATCACCGACCTGCTCTCGAAACCCATCCGCTACGGCTATCTCAACGGCATCGCCCTGACCGTGTTCGTCGGCCAGCTGCCGAAGCTGTTCGGTTTCGAGACCGACGCCGAGGGGCTCGTCGCCGAGACAGTCGCCTTCGTCCAGGGTGTCGCGGAGGGCTTGACCAACCCGGCCGACCTCGCTATCGGCGTGTCCGCCATCGTCATCATCGTCGGTTGCAAGGTCTGGCTGCCGAGAGTCCCTGGGGTGCTGTTGGCGGTCGTCGTCGCGACCGTGATCGTGACCGTCACCGCGGCGGCTGAGACGTTCGGCGTGGCAACGGTCGGGCCACTGCCGCAGGGCCTGCCCTCGTTCGCGTTGCCGGCGTTTCCCGACGGCGAGCTCGTGACCATCATCGTGGCCGGCGCGGCCATCGCGCTCGTCTCGATGGCCGACACGAGCGTCCTCTCACGCACGATGGCCGGCCGGGGCGGGCAACGACCCGATGCCGACCAGGAGCTCATCGCCCTCGGTGCGGCGAATGTCTCGACCGCGTTCCTGCAGGGCTTTCCGATCAGCAGCAGCGGCTCCCGGACGCCGGTCGCGGAGTCGGCCGGTTCGAAGACGCAGCTGACCGGTGTCATCGGCGCAGGGGCCGTGGCGGTCCTGCTCGTCTTCCTGCCCGGCGTCACGACGAACCTCCCCAGCGCCGCCCTTGCCGCCGTCGTCATCACGGCCTGCCTCGCCCTCGTCGAGGTCAGCGGCGTCGTCCGACTCTGGCGCATCCGGCCGTCGGAGTTCGCCATCTCGATGATCTGCTTCCTCGGTGTCGCGGTCATCGGTGTCGTGGCCGGCATCTTCTTCTCGGTCGGCGTCGCGCTCGTGGCCTTCGTCTGGCGCGCCTGGCGACCCTACAGCGCCGTGCTCGGCCGCCTCGAGGGCATCCGGGGCTACCACGACATCGACCGCCATCCCGAGGCACGACGCGTGCCGGGCCTGGTGCTCTTCCGCTGGGATGCCCCCCTGTTCTTCGCCAACGCCGAGATGTTCCGAGCGGCCGTCGAGGATGCGCTGGCGACCTCGCTGACGCCGGTCCGCCGGGTCGTCGTCGCGGCCGAGCCGGTGACCGATATCGACACGACCGCGGCCGACGTCCTCGACGACATGCTGAGCGATCTCAAGGTCCAGGGCGTCGAGCTAGCCTTCGCCGAGCTGAAAGGCCCGGCCAAGGACCAGCTCCGCCGCTATGGCCTCTTCGACCTCGTCGGTGAGTTGCACTTCTATCCCACGATCGGCAGCGCCGTCGACGACTACCTCAAGGATCACGACGTGGACTGGGACGACTGGGAAGACGCCGGCCGGCCGCCGGCCGCTGAGCAGGACCCGGAGCGCTAGTCGATCGTGGCTGGTGAGCCCGGGCCGGCTAGGAAATGCTCGCGTCGACGCAGGCTGGCCAGCGGCACCAGCGCCACGCCCAGGAGCACGAAGGTCGAGACCAGCAGGCCGTCGATACCGGCGGCGGTGGCCGCAAAGCCGCCGATGATCGAGCCCGCGATCTGGCCGATGGCGAGGAAGACGCTGTAGAGGCCCATGATCGCGCCCCGATCGGACGGGAAGGCCTCGGAGATGTCGGCCAACAGGCCGAGCGCCGCTGGCGTGGCACCAGCCAGTACGAAGAGCCCGAGTGCCCCGGCCACGATGCAGCCCACGGTCACCAGCGCCCCGCTGCCCCCCAGGTGGTTGAGGGCGACCAAGGCCAGGACCATGCCGGCGCCGCCGAGGATGCCGTAGAGGATGATCGTCGTGCGCCGCATGGCCTTGAAACGATTGCCCCAATAGATGAGACCGGCCGCGAAGACCAGCGCGATCGCGACCGCCGCGAGGGTGATCTCGAGCGAGCTGAAGCCCTGGTGCAGGAGCTGCTCCGGGAAGCGCTCGTCGCGGCGTGAGAACTGGAAGATCGACTGGCTGAACCAGAGCCCGATGGACGCGTTGATGGCGATCCAGGTCGGGGCCAGGAGCATGACGTGCGTGCTGCGCACCAGCTCCCCGTACTTGCGCCAGCCAGAGTGCGACGCGGCCAGTGCTTCGGCCTCGCCGCGCGGGTCGCCCACCCCGTAGCGATAGATGAGCCACGAAGCGCCGTAGATGACCGCGTTGAGCAGGAAGGCCGTAGCGCCGAGCGACGCATATAGCGTCGGCGCGGTGATGAACCCGACGCCCAGCCCGGCCAGGGTGGCGCCTTCGAAGCGCGCCGAGGCCTTGCCGCGCAGATCCTCGTCGCCGGCGGTGGCAAGGGCGATGTAGCCCAGGATCGAGGGCACGGAGGCGGCCGTCGACGCCCCCTCCAGGACGCGGGTCAGGGCAATGACGACGAGGAAGAGCAGCGTCGCGCCAAGCAGGTTCGTGGTGAAGGCCGTGATGGTCACCGCAACGGCCCCGAAGGCCGGCCCGAACTGCATCACGCGGTGGTGGCCGATGCGGTCGGAGAGAAGGCCGAAGGGCGGCGAGAGGACGAGCTCGGTGAGGTAGAAAGTGGCCGAGATGACGCCGACCGTGAGGGCGGTGACGCCCGAGTCCGGATCGTCGGCCAGGCTGCCCAGGAAGAAGCCCAGCAGGGCGCCGGTCAGGCCAGTGCTGAAGCGGAGCGTGAAGGTGCCGAGCAGCACGGCCCCCAGGGAGCGATCCACGGCGGCAGGGTACCCGGTCGCGCGGTCGCTATGCTCCGTGCCATGTCCGATGAGCGCCGCGGCTCCGCGTCGACCGCGCCACCCGAGGCGGTCGCCGACCTCGCTCGTGCACGAGCCGACGCCCGCGCCGCCCGCGACTTCATGACCGCCGACCGCCTCCGCGCCGAGATCGAAGCGTCGGGCTGGAAGGTCGTCGACCGGGGCATCGATTTCAGCCTCGAGCCCGCCCATCCGCCTGACCTCGCGGACGGGGGACGCCTGCGCGTCGGGGCCAGCGGCTCGGTCCCGTCGCGCCTCGGCGAACCGGCGACTGCGCCGGCCACCATCATCCTGGTGGCGACCGACTGGCCGGACGACCTGGCCCGCGCACTGGCCGGACTCCATACCTACGCTCCGACCGGGACCCAACTGGTGATCGTCGCAGACGACCCATCGCCTGGACAAGCCGAGGCGCTCGGGCCGGTCGAGGCGGCAGGCATCGAGGTCGTCTGGACGAGCGCACGGTTGGGGACGGCGGCGGCCATCGACTGCGGCTTGCGGCGGGCCAGCGGCACGATCGTCATCCTGCTCGACACGAGCCTCGAGCCGACCGGCGACTTCGTCACCCCGCTGACCGCCGTGCTGGCCGACCCGACCGTGGCCGTGGCCGGCGGCTGGGGCATCGTGTCCGATGACCTGCGCACGTTCCGCGACGCGCCCCCGGGCGACGTCGATGCCATCGAGGGCTACTGCCAGGCCTTCCGGCGCACCGACGTCGTCACCCGCGGCCCGCTCGATGAACGGTTCCGCTTCTACCGCAACCTCGACATCTGGTGGAGCCTCGTGCTGCGCGACGAGGGCCAGGATTCACCGTCGCGACGGGCCGTGCGGACCGAGCCCCTGCCCCTCATCCGCCATGATCACCGCGGCTACGCGAGCCTGCCAGCCGATGAGCGGGACCGGCTGAGCAAGCGTAACTTCTATCGGATCCTCGACCGCTTCGGGTCGCGCCGCGACCTGCTCATCACGAGCCGGGGTCGCTAGGGCGGCGCCCAGATCACCGGCTCGGCGGCCAGCGTGCCGAGCTCGAGCGGGCCCGTCCGCTGCGAGGTGCCGAAGGCCACCCCGAGCCCGATGACCGCGACGAGCGCCAGCACGGCAGCGACCTGGATGAGCACGCTGCGCGGGCTCGCCGACGCTTGCGCCTCACCCGGACGCGTGAACGCGCTGGCCAGCGTCGGGGCCCGAGGCGGGATGGTCAGGCCGAGCCAGGCGCCGGCCAGCAGGCCGCCGATGTGAGCCGCGTTGTCGATGCCGACGCCGCCCCCAGCCAGCCCGAAGCCGATGGCCAGGTTGATGACGATAAGGGCGCCGATCTGGGCCGCGATCGAACGCGCCTGCCGATGCATCAGGGGATGGTGGATGCGCTGGGCGACGAAGAGCACGCCGAAGAGGCCGAAGATGGCGCCGCTTGCGCCGACGGCATCGTGGGGCGACATCACGTAGCTGGCCATCGAGCCCGCAGCCGCCGTGATGACGTAGAAGAGGAGGAAGCGCGCCGAGCCGTAGAGGCCTTCGACGATCGGCCCCACGAGGTAGAGCGCATACATGTTCGAGAGCAGGTGGATGAGCCCGCCATGGACCAGGGTGACCGAGACAAGGCGGTAGAGCTCGCCCTCGGCGACCCGGTCCTTCTGCAGGCCGAACAGCGTGAACCAGAGGGCCTCGGCGCCGGGATCGAAGAGCGCGCTGATGCCGATACCGACGGTGATCGCCAGGATCGTGTAGGTCACGTAGGGGATCGGGGCACCGCCGCGTCGCGAGCGGCTGAAGGCACGGTTGGCCGCCCCCTGGTTGCCCAGCTCCTTCTGCAGCCAGCCGATGCGCGAGGCGATCTCGGGCCGCTCGGCGGAAGGGGCGCGCGAGTCGGCCTGCTGGTACGCGCCGAGCGCGCCCTTCAGGTCGCCGCGGCGGACGAGCTCCGCGGCCAGCCGCTTCCAGGCCAGCCAGGCGAGCGTTGTCTCCGGCGCAGCCACAGCTTGCCGCCAGGTCGCCAGGGCCTGGTCGCCGTCGTCAAGCCGATAGAAGCACTCCGCCAGCCCGAGCAGTCCCGCGACGTGGATCTCCGCGTCGGGGTTGCCGACGCACCGGTAGTACACGCCCAGGGCCGTGGCGTAGTCGCCGTCGTTCGCCAGCGCCTCGGCCTGCGCCAGGCGGGCGAGCGCCATGGCACGATCGAGCGGGCCGGGTCGGTCGGGGTCGGCGCCGGGGCGCCCGAGGGTCGGGTCGGACAACGTGCGGGGATGCTAGCAGGGGTGACGGATGGCGCGCCCGGCAGGATTCGAACCCGCGACCTGATGGTCCGAAGCCATCCGCTCTATCCACTGAGCTACAGGCGCGCGTCGGGGATTGTACTCAGCGCGTCTCGGGCGGCGCGAAAAAGACGATCAGCTCGAGGTCCTCGACGATGTCGTGGAAGCGGTGCGGCACGGTCGCCGCGACGAAGACCGAGTCGGCCGGTCCGATCTCCCGCTCTTCGTCCCCGACCGTGATCCAGGCGTGGCCACCCACGACGACGTAGATCTCATCCTCGAGGTGCGGCGACTGCGGGTCCGTCGCCCCGGCCGGCAGACGGTAATAGCCAGCGCTCATCGTCGGCACGCGGAGGAACTCGTGGTAGAGCCGGCTCTCCGACTCGCGTGCCGTCCGCAGCTCGTCGAGGCTCCAGGCCTCCATCAGCCGCCGCTCAGCGGTCGCTCGGTCGCCGATTCACGACCCACCAGCCGAACGGCAGGACGGCCGCGGCCAGGATGATCTTGAGCGCGTCGCCCAGCAGGAACGGCCAGAATCCGTAGTCGAGGGCGGTCGCGAGCGGCACCTCGAGGGCGACCTTCAGCCAGACGACGCCAAACGCGAAGATGACCGCCTCGCCGATGACCATGGCCGCCAGGGCACCGCCGAAGCGACGATCCCAACCCAGCTCCGCCAACCTGCCGACGACCGCCGCAGCGAGGACGAACCCGACGATATAGCCACCCGTGACGCCGAGGACGAGGTGGCCGTCCGACCAGGTGGCGATGGTGGCCAGACCCGATCTGTACACACCCAGGTCGGCGTCCCAGGCGAAGACCGGCAGCCCGACAGCGCCGAGCGTCAAGTACAAGAGTGCCGCGGCCGTCCCACGTCGGAACCCGAGCAGGGCGCCGGTGAAGATGACGCCGAAGGTCTGCAGGGTGACGGGCACGACCGTGTTGCCAGGCAGATAGAAGCTGATCCGGGCGCCGACGATGATGAGCAACGTGCCGATGGCCACCAGCATCAGGCTTCGAACGCGCGCGCTGATGTGCTCGCTGACCCGGATCGGGACCAGGAAGTCTCCGAGGGTCAGGCCTCGCTCGACCGGCGGGACGCGCAGGAAGCGGGCTGTGCTGACCACGGGCCGATGCTACCAGACGAACCGCAGCGCGGAGGGCAGCACGCGGAAGGTGAACGGGTCGCGTCCCAGCAGCTCGCCATCGGCCTGCAGGTAGATCGGGCCTCGCCCGTCGGCGACCTCGATCGACAGGGCTTCCGTCCGTCGGACGGCGACCTGCGGCGAGCGAATGTGGTCGCCGCTCCGGATGCGCCAGGCGAAGGTCACCAGCTCCCAGCGCGAGGTGGCATCGATGAGGACCGCGTCGAAGAGGCCATCCGTGGGGTCCGCATCGGGCGCTACGTGCATGCCGCCCCCTTCATAGCCACCCAGCGCCAGCTCGATCGACTCGACCGCTCGGGTCTCCTCCTCGCCGTCGCCCCACCGCAGGCGAAGGCTTCGATCGCGCCAGTCCACGATCGTCAGCAGGGACGCCGCCGTGTACAGATAGGCACCCAGGCGTGGCGGGAAGCGGGCCGTGCGCTGGGCCACGAACGGCGAGAAGCCGACCCCAGCGCCGTTGATGAAGTAGCGTGCCTGACGGTCGCCATCGTCTCCTCCTCCGACGTCCGGAGGCGGCTCCACGATCGGCGGCTCGGGCGTCGGGCGGCCGGCCACCAGGGAGGTCGACCGGTAGGTCGCCTGCCCGATGTCGACGGGCCGGGCCGCGCTCGGATCGCCAGCCACGACCGCCGCGAACCGTTCCGCCAGGACCTCCGGATCGCTCGGCACATGGAGGCCACGGGCGTAGTCGCTCCCGCGGCCGGCGGGAACCAGGCCGAGCGCCGGCAGGCGATGGTTGGCGAGGACCGCCGCCGTCCCATCGTCGTGCAGGAGGCCATTGACGACCTCGTGGAGCGTCCCGTCGCCGCCGACCGCGAGCACCAGTGGGCATCCGGCTTCCGCCGCCTCGTGAGCGAACTCGGCCGCCTCCATGGCGCGGGTCGTGAGCCGGACGTCGTAGCCCACGCCGCGCGCATCGAGGGCCGTCGCTATCGCTGGCCAGACCCGACCGAAGGCACCCCTACCCGCTCCCGGGTGGGCGATGACCACGACGCCGGCCGACGGCGCCGGCGCCTCGCTCATGCTTCTCTGGCCAGGTCGTCGGTGATCGAGAAACGCAGGCGACCCATGTTGACCTCGTACAGTTCGACCTCGAGGCGATGCCGGCCGGGGGCGAGCGTCTGCCCTTCGACGAAGAGCGTGATGCGATCGCCGACGGCGACGCGGATCGGGCTTCGCGGCGACACCTCGCGGGCGTGGAGCGGCGTGGGGTCGCCGTCGCGGACGGCGGAGACGGACTCGACAGGGATGTGGCGGCCGTCGACGTCGAGACGGCCGATCCCGACCAGGGTCCCTGCGCCCATCGGGTTCTGGGCCTGGAGCTGGAAGCCGGTCGGCGTGTTGCGCAGGCTGCCAGCCACGTAGAAGCGGCGCGCGAGGAAGCCAGGCACCTTCATGGCCCGCAGTCTAGCCGCGCCGGTCAGCCCGGCGCGTTCAGCCGCCGAACGCCTCGCGCAACCAGGCCAGCACGTCGGCGTACGCCGCGGCGGCCTGGGTCGGGTCATAGCGGCCGCCCGTGTCGTTGAAGAAGGCATGGTCGACGCCCGGGTAGGTCTTGACCTCGTGGGGAAGCCCGGCCGCCTCGAGCGCGGCCGTGGCCCGATCGCGCGAGGCATTGACGCGATCGTCCAGCTCCGCGTAGACCGCCAGGACGGCCGCCTCGTTGCCGTCGAACGAGGGAGCATCGGGAGCAGGCCCGTAGAACGGGACGGCAGCGACCAGGCGCGGTTCGGTCGCGTCGAGCAGCGTCCAGACCATGGCGCCCCCGAAGCAGAAGCCGATGACGCCGAGTGGCGCGCCCGGCGCCCGGCGCGCCAGCTCGTCCAGCCCGGCGCGCATGTCGGCCACGAGCCGCTCCGCCGGCGCGCGCGACAGCGCCGCCGTCACGTTGGCCGAGTCGCCGAGTGCGGCCGTGCCGCCCTCCTCGGACACGAGGTCGACCGCCAGCGAGGTGTAGCCCTCGACCGCCAGTCGATCGGCCACGGAGCGGATGTGATCGGTCAGGCCGCGGTTCTCGTGGATGACCAGCATGGCGCCGGCTGGCTCGCTCGCCGCGCTGGCCAGGTAGCCCTGCAATTCGCCTCGCGGTCCGGCGAAGGTGATGGACGCACCGGATCCCGAGGCGGCAGACGCCGAGGCAGGCGACTGCGACGATGCCGGCGACGATGCGGCGCGGGGCGTCGAGCCCGGGCCCGAGGCCGGTGCCGCGGGACTCGCACAAGCGGCCAGGATGGCCGCCCCGGCTGATGCGGAGAGGCCCAGCATGGCCAACCGTCGCAGGGCCTCGCGACGGGAGATCAGCCCGTCAGTCCAGTCCTCGGCGACCTCGGTGGCCAGGTATTCGAGGAAGGCCATCGTCGGGACTCAGAGCATCCTTGGCTGTGGCTCGATGTCGGTCGTCATGACGACCACCCAGCGCCCGGACATCGGACCCGACCAGCTGCTCTGACGCCGCACGAAGTACCGGCCGAGCTGTTCCAGCGAGAGCCGCTCGCCCGGTCGCGGGCTGCGGCCCCAGGACGTCGCGCCGCGTGGGTAAAGTGGGTCGAGGACGTCGACGTGGGTGATGCGAGCCCTGCGCGACGTCAGGGGATCTGCGGTCGCCCGGAAGCCACTCATGACCCAGGCGTGTCGGCCCTCCCAGACGAGCAGGCCGACCGGCTTGCCCGAGCGCTGGATCGACCGAGCCGCGGCCAGGAGCGCCTGCTGCATGGTCGGGTAACCGAGCACGGTGTAGGGCCCGACGTCCAGGCGTCGGAGCGCTGCCGACCAGCCGTGCACGGAGGCACCGCGACGCTTGCCCCAGCCCGGCGGCCGGGGCGGGCTGAGCTTGCGCGCAAGGGCCCAGTATCGGCGCTGGGCGGCGGCCGAGCGGTCGTTGCGACCGGGGCCGATATTGCCCATCATCTGGATGCTCGCCCCCACGCACTGCACGAGATTCGTCTGCGAGACGAAGTCACCGGGTCG
>JBEVDC010000199.1:0-5540 GCA_040514195.1 Candidatus Limnocylindrales bacterium
GGTGGGATAGCCGGCCTCCTCTGCCAGCTTGTCGACGAGCTGTTTGGCGTACTTGCTGATCGGGACCTCGTCGCCGGCGGCGATGATCTTGATGCCCGGCTTGGCCAAGTCGGCGGGCGTCTGGATCTCGGCCGGATTCTCCTTGGGCACGATGACGGTCAGCTCGTTTCGGGCGACGGTCACCGGGGCGCCATCGGCGAGACCCTTGTCCACCAGCTTCTTGGGATTTGCCGTGTCGGCCGACAGGAAGACGTCGGCCGGGGCGCCCTGCTCGATCTGGGTCTCTAGGGCCGCCGAAGAGTCGGTAGCGATGACGAGGTCGATGCCTTGGTTCATGGCCTCGTAGGCGGCCTCGACCTCTTCCAGGGCACCCTTGAGCGAAGCAGCGCCATAGATGGTCAACTCGAACGCCTCAGAGGACGCAGTCGGGGCGACGGTGGCAGGTGCCACGACGGGAGCCCCGGTCGCTGTCGGCGAGGTGCCTGCGCCGCCCGTGCAGGCAGCCATCACGAGCGTCAGGATCCCGACCACCACGGCGCGGGCCATCATCCACGGGACTCCCTCGCAGACGGCACCTCGACGATGACGTTGGTGGCCTTGACCACGCAGACCGCCTCATCGCCGACCCGCAAGCCCATCTCGATGACCGCCTCGGCCGTCATCAGGCTGACCACTCGATGGGGACCGGCAAGCACTTCGACGACAGCTGCGACACGGTCCTTCTCGATGCGCGTCACGATGCCCGGGAAGCGGTTACGCGCCGACTGCGCGACGATCGGCCGGTCCATGCCCTCCCGGCGCCGCTCGGCGAGGATGCGTGTGACCTCTTCGAGCGGCACCAGCCGCTGGCCGCCTGACGAGCGGACGACGGAGAATCTGCCTTCCGCCTCCCAGCGGCGGAGCGTCTCGATGCCGACGCCGAGCATCTCGGCCGCCTGGCCGATCCGCACGGGCTCGGAGGTCCTCGCGCTCATAGCGAGATATGTTGGACCAGACGCGCCGTCGTGTCTATATATCCGCGTTTGGCTTCCCGAAATAGGAGGGTTCAGTCGACCGCGATGGCGGCCGGACCCCCGGCTGGCTCTCGACTCAGCGCGTCCCGACCTCCAGGAGGCCATTCCATCGGACGTAGTGGGATCGGAACGAGTCGCGGTGGATGAGTCGACCCCGCATGTCGGTGACGTTCCTGGTGACCGCCACATTCATACCGTCGGCGGGGTATTCGAGGCGCTCGCTCTGTCCAGCCCGCAGGCGGCTGGTCCGCCGCACGATGTCGATGGCCTGGATCCGGTCCGAGACTTGCGGCCGGCTGAAGCTGACCTTGCGGGTCTGCTCGATGGCGTACATCTCGAAGCGCACCCAACCGAAGCCGTACTGGCCGCTGATGAAGATGGGGTGCGGCGTGTCGTTGCGGAAGCGCATGTTCTGGACGATGCGGCCACGCATCGTCGATACGGTGGCGTCGAGCCCCAGCGGATAGCGGGTGATGTAGTAGGAGTGGTTGTCACGGGTCAGGATGTCCAGGCCCGCCCGGACAGCCGCGTTGAACATCGTCGTCGACGCCGAGCAGATGCCGCCTGCCACCGCGCCGTTGGGATCGGTGTGATCGCCACGGATGATGCCGCCCATCCGGTAGCCGCGCGCCCAGCTGAACGGCCCGACCGTGCGCACGAAGTCGAAGATCTGACCCGGCTTGAGGACGGTGCCGTTGATGATCCTGGCCGGGAGGTGGATGTTGACCCCGTTGCCGTTGCGCTCACCCTGCGGGAAGTAGGTCGTCCAGCTTGACAGCAGGGTCATCTGTGGCACGAGCTTGCCGGCCTCCTCGGCGGTCACCTTGAGCGGCACACCCATGGTCGCGATCCGGATCGGACCGCCCTCGGGCAGCTCCATCCGGCGGCCGAGCACACTGGCCAGCACGGCCTGGGTGGTTGCCTGCGTGTCGAGCCGTCGACCCGGCTTACCCGCCACGAACCCCCACTTCCGACCGCCCTTGGTGACCAGGAAGCGCGTCTGGCGGGCGGGACGCTTGACCTTCTTGGCGAGCGTCGCGACATCCGCCTGGACGGCCGCAGGGTCGACGACGGGGACCGAGCCATGGGGTCCGACGGCCAGCCGGAGCCAGGCGCGGACGCGCTTGGCCGCGAAGGTCCACTGCTTGTCGCCGAGCTGCACGACCACCGGTCGCGCCATCTGGGAGACCGACGTCTTGGTGACCAGGGCGTTGACATCATTAGTGCCCGATTCGAGTGGCACCGTCGTTGCGGTGGCCTCGACCGCCCCCGGCGTCGTAGGATCTGCCAGGGCGGGCGCCAGCTTGGCAGCGATGGCGCCGCGGTCCACGCCCGTGCCCAGCGAATCGGGTGTGACGATCAACCGGCGTCCGACGAGGGCGAGGGATGCCGCCACCGGCGGCTTGCGGAGGCCGGCCGTGGCCTGGTTGATCCAGGCGTCGAGGACTGCCCGATCGAACGTCATCAATGGCTCGATGCTGTTGCCGCTGATCAATGCCGAGAACCGCCCCAGGAATTGCTCCTCCAAGGTCGCACCCCGTCCGACGGCCATGGCGGCCTCCAGGGTCGCGGCCACATCGGGCGCACGGCCGAGCTCGGCGAAGGTCGGCCGCAGGGTGGTGCGCGGCAGCCGAACCTCGGCCATGCCGCCGAAGCGCTCCTCAAGGACGGGCGTCAGGGCGGCCGTCGCCTGGTCGGTCGTCATCCCGCCGAGTGCGACGCCGGCGACCGACACGCCGGGGTATGCGCGGTTCTCGTGGACGCGCTCGTAGGCGGTCCAGGCGATCGCCAAAGCAGCTGCGATGAAGACCGCTCCGGCGACGAACGCGAGGACGACCTTCAGGGCACGGGGCAGATGGCGCTCCGTGACCGGCTCGAGATGGATCTCTTCAGGATGAGTGACTGCCAACGGTTCGGGCCCTGCGCCTTCTAGCGGGTGACTGCTCCCGTGTCATCACGCGGTCATCGACCGACCCGTTGTCCTCGGGTGCGCCATGTTGCAGCCCAGCGACCAGGACTGCAAGGGGCAGATGGTCAGGGGGCCGTGATTCGTCGCTGAAGGCGGAGTGGGTACAGCGTCTTGGCGGTTACCCGCGTGGTCGGCGCGTGCTCACAGCCCTCATGCGCTGCAGGCGTGTCAGTCCTCTGCGGGCTCCCCAGGGAACTGCGGGCTCCGGCGCCCACGGGGGAGGACTGCGCCGCGATATTGGTGGATCAGATGGAGGGCGAGGGTCACGATGGAGATCACGACCGCAAGTCCGATGGCGATCAGTTCGCTCATCCCGACGCGCAGGATGACGATGCCGCCGATGGCGCCAGCGACCACGGCATCCACGACCGCGATCACCCCGGGCGTGGTCACGAGTTCGTGAGCGAAGCTACCCGGGCCGGGCCGTGCGCCCATCGTGGTCATGATGCCTTTCTCATCATCGCTCGAGCCGGTGATGAAGTAGGGGGCGAGCTCCGGCGCGGCAGACAGGTAGGCGCGGCGAAGCAGGTTCATCCCGACGACCCAACCGACATCCTCATGGTTGATGGCGACGAGGCGCATGAAGGTCGCGACGCCGACGAACAGGACGACGGGCAGGATGAGGAGAGCGAAGGTCACGAAGCCCTCCTCGAACGAGGTCACCTGTGCGACGAGGGCAAGCGCCACGACCGCTCCCGTGAGGACCGACAGGAACATCGAGGCACGACTGAACGCTTCGTTCCAGCTCAGCGATCTCGTCGAGAGCAGGCTCCAATGCTCCGTCGTGAGGATCTGGAGCCGTAACGCCGGCGGCACGTCGCCGTCGCCATTGTCGGCCAACACGTGCGTGAACCCGGGCTCGGCTTCGCCGCCGGCGCGCTCCATCTCGATCGGCCCTCCTACCCGCCTTTTGAGACCGGATGATGGGGGACCCGCGATCTGGTCGCTGGGCGCCCCCGCGTATCTCGAAAGACGACGCAGCAATAGCCTGGACTCGGGGCCAGCTCGGGCTGAAGCCGGGCGCCGACAGCGCTCGCCACCCCCTTGGCCCAGGCGAGATTCATCGTGCATGTGAGATCGCGATGGGTCGTTGCGAGCGCGTGATACGGACAGTTCCTGAGGCAGACCGTGCCGCTCGCTGCGTCGACCTTCGGTTCGTAACCCTCTCTTGTCAGGAGGTCCATGAGCGCCGATCGCAGCGACGTGCGACTGGGGCGAGGGCCGGCGTTCGCTCGCGCTTCGACCCCGAGTGCCGCCCCTCGTTCGCCGGCGACCTCCGCTACGGCGCCGGCGGCGGCCGGACCTTCCAGCCGACTCAAGCCCTCCGCGAAGACCCCGGCCGCACGGTCATAGCGACGGGGCGGCAGCGAGACCGCGATCTCGCGACCGGTCCTTCGATAGAGCTTGGCTGGACGCCCTGCTCCCGGTCCGCTGCGTCCGCTGCGCCGGCCGTACTCGGCCCGCACCAGACCCGACGCCAGGAGGCGGTCAAGGTGGAAGGCCGCCAGCTCCCGGCTGATACCGAGCGCCGCGGCTGCTTCGTCACGACCTACAGCCGTCCGGCTCGCAACGACGAGCTCGTAGAGGCGGCGCCGATTCGGTTCGTCGAGCAGGGCGACGGCCTCGATGGCGTCGACCTGATCGGAGGCATCCCTGTCGTCCGTCATCCGCTCACTCTATCAGTAGTCACGACTATGAAAAGACTTGACCCCGCCTGTACTATTAGAGGACGTTATCGATAGAGTCGACGGGTGGCTCGTGTGTGTCGCCCCTCGGCCTGGCCCCGCCGCTCAGGCATGGGTCACCGAGCGACATGCGAGTAGGGAGACGGTCATGGGAACTTCGACCGAGCCGGTCAGGCTCGCTCTGCGCAGGCTGTGGTCCGACCACGTCATCTGGACCCGGCAGTACATCGTTGCCGCCGTTGCCGGGACGCCGGATGCGGATGCCGCCGCGGGCCGATTGCTCAAGAACCAGGAGGACATCGGAGCCGCGATCGTCGGCTTCTACGGTCAGGATGCTGGCGATCGACTGACGGCACTGCTCAAGGAACATATCCTCATCGCCGTCGACCTCGTCGCGGCCGCCAAGGCTGGTGACCAGGCAGCGTTCGCCACCCATGATGCTCGATGGACCGCAAACATCGGCGAGATCGCCTCGTTCCTGGCAGGCGCCAATCCCAACTGGCCGGAGCAAGACGTGGTCGACCTCCTCGCCCTCCACCTCAAGCTGACCAAGGATGAGACCGTAGCTCGGATCTCCGGGGATTGGGCCGCCGATGTCAAGGCGTTCGACGACATCTTCACCGAGATCATGGTCGTCGCCGACACCCTCCATGATGGCCTCGCAGCGCAGTTTCCCGATCGGTTCGGGACCGCCGCGACCCCGGTATGACCCCGACCGACGTGGCGGAGGCGGCGCCCCCAAGAACGATCCTCCCCGTCGGAGCTTCAGGGCCAGCGTTCGAGGGTCTGCTGGGCACGGACGGACTGGCGCACGGCTTTTCGACCTTCGCCGATCGAGACGCGCTCGCCCTGATCTTCTCGTCCAATCGTTGC
>JBEVDC010000204.1:0-9521 GCA_040514195.1 Candidatus Limnocylindrales bacterium
TGGCAGCCGGTCCGGTGGCTGTCCTGATGATCGACCTCGACGACTTCCGCTCGTACAACAACCAGTTCGGCCATCAGGCCGGCGACCGGCTCCTCCGGCGTATCGCCGACGGCCTGCGACGGAGCGTGCGCACCGGCGACCTCGTCTGCCGCTACGGCGGCGACGAGTTCGCGCTCATCCTGCCGGGCACCGACGAGATCGACAGCCGCGCCGGGTTCTTCCTCACGGCGCAGCTGCGCGTCCCGGACGACCTCCTCGAGGCGCGTGCGCATCTCGCGCACGTTCGTGGGCAGGTCACCGGCCGAGACCGCCCTGCCCTTGCCGAAGTGCTTGGCCACGAAGAGGGCCGTGTCGGCGATCGAGACCAGGTCACGCGCATCCTTGGCGTCCTGTGGAAATGCGGCGGTGCCGATGCTGGCCCCCACGCGCAGGCCGCTGTCGCCCGAGCGGAGCTGGGCGAATCGACGCAGGACCTTGCGCGCCACCGCGCGCGCCCCGACTTCGTCCGTGCCGGGCAGGATGAGCGCGAATTCGTCGCCCCCGTACCGGCACACGAGGTCTCCCGTCCGGACACTCCGTCGCAGGCCGTCGGCGATGCGCCGCAGCAGCCGATCGCCGGCCTGGTGGCCGAACTGGTTGTTGTACGAGCGGAAGTCGTCGAGGTCGATCATCAGGACAGCCACCGGACCGGCTGCCACGCGCTCGCTGAGCTCGTCCTGGAAGACGCCGTGATGGAGCAGGCCGGTCAGCGGATCGTGCCGGGCGGCCTCCCGCAGCTGTTGGTAGAGGGCGGCATTGTCGAGTGCGATGGCCGCGTGATTGGCGTACAGCCTGGCTAGATCCAGCTCCCCCTGCTCGAAGTCCCGCCCGATGCGGTACAGGTTGAGCGCGCCCATCACCCCGTTGGGGCCATGCAGCGGGGCGACGATGATCGACTCGTAGTCGTCGTCGGGCGTCCCTGGCACGTTCACTACGCGCGGATCGCGACCGGCATCGTTGATGCACTCGGCCTCCCCGCGCTGGACGACTGAACCGGTGATGCCGGCGCCGAGCGGCAGCCGTGCCTTCAGGATCTCCTCGGCGAACTGGTCGCGAGCTAGGACGGGGACGAGCAAGCCTGCCGCCTCGTCGACGCGATAGATGGTCAGCGTGTCGTAGGGCACGACCGTCTCGAGGGTCTCGGCGATGGCCTCGAACGTGGCATCGACCTCACGCGTTTGGAGGAGCCGCTCGGTGACCCCGAGCAGGAGACGCTCGCTTTCGAGCTGGTGCTCGAGGCGCACGCTGCGTCGCTCCAGCTCTTCGTGGCGTGCCGCATTCTCGAGGGCCACGGCCGCCTGGGCACCAAGGATCTGCATGAGGCGCAGGTCGTCGGGCTCGAACGCGTCACAGCCGAGCCGTGAGAGCTCGATGACCCCGAGCACGTGGGCCTCGAAGATGAGGGGGACGACGATCATCGACTCGTCGATCTCATCGGTGCCCGGGATGTCCTGCATGCGCGGATCGGCCAGCACGTCGGGCACGATCTCGGCCGTGCCGGCGACGGCGATCGTGCCACCCAACCCTTCGCCCAGGCGCAAGGCGACGAGTTCCGGGGTCTCACTCGCGTAGTAGTCGACACGTGCGCGAAGCGCGATCGCCTCGAGCGTCTCGCCGTCCGGCTGCAGGACGTAGAAACGCAGGCCGTCGTAGTCGATGATCTCGCCGATCTTCTCGGCCACGGTCTCGCCCACGCCGATGACATCCCGCGATCGGTTGAGCTGGCGCGAGAGCGCCTCGATGCCCTCGAGGTGCTCGCTCCAGCGCCTGCTGGTGGCCAGGAGTCGAGCGTTCGTGAGCGCCGTCCCGGTCTGTCCGGCGATGGCCATCACGCGGTCGACCTCGAGGCTGGAGAAGCGGCGCGGCCGAAGCGAGGCGACCACGAGCATGCCGGTCACGCCCTCCTCGCCCGAGATCGGGACGAGCACGACGGACCGTGCGCCGTGCGTCGGGATGATCGACTCTCCGAGCTCGACGTCGCGCGGCAGGTCATCGATGACCATCGGTCGACGCTCGATGAGGACACGGTCGAGGCGGGTGGCGCCGTCGGCCGGGATCACGAAGTCGGGCGGCAGTCGGAGGTCGCCGGCCGTCGCCAACGGCACGAGCACCCGCCGCGCCCCACGGCGCTGCAGGTCGAAGAGCATGACGACGTCGGCGTCCATGACGGTCTGCAGTCGGCGGGTGACCAGTGTCGTGATGGCGCCCGGATCGAGGAGGCCCGCGAGCTCGGCCGAGAGGTCCGCCAGATCCGTCAGCTCGCCGACCAGCTCGGCCGACGGGGCCTCGTCCCGACGGCCCAGTGCGTCGGGCGATGCCGCACCGACCGGACGAGCCGTCGCGTTCGCGAGGTGCTCGTCCAGGATGGTGCGTTTGAAACGCCAGGTGCGGCCGACCTTCGAGGCCGGGACCTGACCACGCTGGGCAAGCCGATACAGGGTCCGCACCGGGATGGCCAGGTAGGCGGCCGCGTTCTCGATGCCGATCCAATCGTCATGCCCGCCCCCCGAGGCGGACCCCGTCATGCCCTCGCGTCCCCTGGATTGCGTGTTGTTACCACTTGTTGGCCAGTCTGGAGACGGTGCGCGTGACCGTCGATAGGACTATCGTCCGGTGCCGCAGAGGCCCGATCGGACCATCGTCCGCCAGGTCCCGAGCGATCTCCCGATCCGGTCCGGGAAGACCCCGACGCATCGCTATACTCCGGCGGCCGTGGACCTCCCCATCGCCCCTTCGGATCCCGTCCTGACGAGCGCCCTGGCCGACGTCTTCGACCTCGAAGGCAAAGTCGGGCGCGCCTTCGCCGCGCTCGGCCCGGTCGCCGACCGAGATGTCGTGCTCCTCGACGCGGACGGGGGACGCCGCCAGGCCGAGCTCGCGTCGATGGGCGCCCGGGTGCTGGCCCTCGATGATCTCGATCCTGATCGCCTGCCGGCCGGCTCTGCGGACCTGGTCATCGGCTGCTGGACCGGCCTGGGGCTCGGCCCGGCGAGCGAGCCCCCCACCCTCGCTCGCCTCGAGCGTGTCCTGCGGCCAGAGGGTCGGCTGCTGCTCGTCGAGGACTACGGACGCGACGACATCCGCAGGCTGGTCGCCGACCCCACCCGGGAGGCGCGCCAGACGCACGCATCCGATCGGCGCGGCCCGATGGTCGCGACCGGCTTCCGGATGCGGACCCTGCACTGCTATTGGACGTTTCCCGATATCGAGTCGGCGCGCCACTTGCTCGAGGGGCTCTTCCCGGAGACGGGCGCGCTGGTGGCCTCGACGATGACTCGACCGCGACTGGAGCACAAGGTGGCGGCCTACCACCGAACGCGGGGTTGACCTTGGCGCGCACTCCACCACCGGCCGCCCCCCTCCTGCGCCCGGCGCAACGGCGCCGGCTCGTGACCCCCTTTCGCGTGGTCGTGTCCGCCGCCCTCGTTGGATCGGGCGTCCTGATCGTCTACGGACTCATCAACCGCACACCCAGCCAGATCCCGATCCTGGCCTCGGGATTGGCGGTCCTCGGATTGACCTTCGGCGCGGTGGCCGTCGCCTGCGTGGTGACCATCGTGCGGGCCGGTCGGGACGGCCGGTCGGCCGCGGCCTTCTGGGCGGCACTCGCCGGGGGGATCGCGGTCGTGGCTGCCGCCGGCTGCATGGCCGCCGCACTCGTCCTGGCCTTGGTCTGGGGGTCGGCGTCGGGGTCATGATCGGCCCGCGCCGGGACGGTCCCGGACGACGCTCGTAGGCCCGGACGGGGCGCACTGTCGGGCCGGTCGGGGCGCTTGGTTATACTCGGCCCGCCGTCGCGCCCCCATCGTCTAGAGGCCTAGGACGCCACCCTTTCAAGGTGGAGATCACCGGTTCGAATCCGGTTGGGGGCACCAGCTCCCGCGACGTCGCTCGGCGGACTGGATCCACGTCCCACGATCGGCATCGTCCGCATCCGCGCGGGCCCTGATGCTACGATCGTGCCGATGGCCAAGACCTTTCGTGGCGGCGAGATCATGGGGATCCGGATCCCGACCGTCTTCAGCGATGTCGATGCCGTCGTCTGTGCCGGCTGCGGCCAGCCCATCGACGTGACCCCGTTCCGGGTCTCCATCATGGAAGCCGTTTCGGCCGAGTCTCCGCCGAGCTGGGCCGCGACCGTGGCCCTCAATCCCGGGCCACACCAGTTCCACGCGGACCCCTCGTGCTTCTGGACGTGGGCCCATGAGCGCGGGTACATCGCCTGCCGGCTGGCCACCGTGCGCGAGCTGATGCGGCCGATCCCCCTTCCTGGCGACACGATCCGCTGGGGCCTGTGCGATGCCGAACACCGCGAGGCGCACGAGTTCGTCCCTGCCTGAGGCCGAGGCCTTCGATTGACAGGCTCGAGGACTGACTCGTATGCTCCGAAGGTCCGGCTGGTTGATACCGCGATTTACCTAGATTTCTTGGCGTCGGCAGCGCGAGTCCGCCCGGTTCGGACCTGGAGGGTCTGTCTGGATGACGGTGGTTCGGCGCCCCGCACCCGACGGCACCGACTGGCTGCCTGTCGGCGCGGCGAGCCGCCGCCTGGGGGTCGACCCCGACACGCTGCGTCGCTGGGCGGACGCCGGTCGGGTCGACGTCTTCACCACCCCCGGTGGCCATCGGCGATTCTCGCGCTCGTCCCTCGACCGACTGGCAACGCGCCGGGCGGCAGCCGGACGACATCGCCCGGTCGATCTGTCGGCCTCGAGCGAACGCATCGCCGCCGCCTACCGGCGCCGCTATCAGGGTCCGGACGGGGACACCGGCGGGCTATTCCGAGCGATCGCGCCGAGCGACCTCGACCGAGCGTCGTTCCGCGATGCCGGGCGGCACCTGGTCGATGCGCTGGTGCGCTACGTCGATGCGGGATCGGACGAGAGCCGGTCGATAGCCGAGGTCGAGGCACGAGCAAGCACGGTCGCGCTCGCGAGGCAGCTCGCACGTCGACCCATCCCGGATGCCCAGTCGATCGAGGCCTTCATCTCGGCTCGGCGGCCGTTCCTGACGGAGATCGCCCGGATCAGCCGGCGCCGCAGCCTCTCGGCGACCGAGGTCAGCGAGCTGTACGAGCGGTCGAACGAGCTGCTCGACGGCCTGGTGGTGCTGTTCGCCGCGACGTTGGCCACCGGCCCGGATGCACCGTGACGCTCGATCTCGACGTGGTCGCCGACGCACGCGGGCCTGGACGGTAGGCCGCTGATGCAGGCCGACGTCTTCCTGCCAGCGGCGACGGCCCTGATGGCGCTCGCCTTCTCGGTCGCGCTCCTCGACCAGTGGCGCCAGCGTCGATATCCTTTCCAGCTCATCTGGGCGATCGGCATGCTTTTCTACGGGCTCGCCGCGGGTTGCGAGGCGCTGGGCGTCGCCAACGGCTGGGACGAGACGCTGTATCGGACGTGGTATCTGACCGGGGCAGTCTGGACGGCCGGTTGGCTGGGGCTCGGCACCGCCTTCCTGCTCGGTCGCACGCGGTTCGGCTACGGCTTCGCGTTCTGTCTCCTGCTGGCCGGCCTGTTCACGTTCCTGACGCAGCGCCGGTACGACTATCCGGGCGCCGGCAACTCCGCCATCCTCTACTTCATCGCGGCTGGCGTGCTGGCCCTCGCGGTCGGCGTCGAGACCTACTTCCAGAACGAGCGCTGGCCACGCATGGCCGCCCTGGCGGTGGTCGGGGCAACCGTTCTGAGCATCGTGCTCATGATCGGCACGACCCTGCCGCCGCCGGGCTACGCGCTCGATCCGACGACCCAGGTCCCCGTCGCCGACATCTTCCCCGGGACCCTGCGCCTGCTGACCCCGTTCATGAACGTGACCGGCGGCCTGGCGCTGATCCTGGGCGCGGTCTTCTCGACCTACGTCTTCATGCCCAAACGCCGCGTGCTTGCCTACTCGCTCGACCCGAACCAGAAGTTCGACGAGTTCCTCTTCAACCTGATCATCTCGCCGATCGCGATCACGGCCAACTTCGTGGCCTCATTGCCCGGCACCTGGCAGGCCATCCGCTCGGGCCACATCAACAGCCGCGTGCCGGCCACCATCCTGATCGCCGTCGGCGCCTTCATCCCCAGCATCACCGACAGCCTCAACCGCCTCGATTCGACGGAGTTCTTCCAGCTCGGCAAGTTCCTGGGCGTGATCTTCCTCTTCGCCGGCTTCCTCGTCTCGGTCGAGGTCTTCCGCGAGGTCCGCGTTCCCTTCACCCACATCGTCCTCCGGCCGCGACGGCCCGAGCCGATGCCGCTGGCGGAGGGTGGCGACGGCCGCTGACCGGGCCGGGGCCGGCGAGGACACGGTCCCGGCACGACCCGACGACGCGATCGCCGCCTCGGGCGGTGACCGTGCGGCTGTGGTCGGTTCGTTGCTCGTCGTCGCCTCCGCGCTCTGCTTCGCGACGCTGGGGCCGCTCTCGCGCCTGGCCTATGACGATGGCCTGACGCCGCTCGCGCTCGTCGCCTGGCGGGCGCTCATCGGTGCCGCCGCACTGGCCGTGTTCCTGCTCCTGCTGGCCGGGGCCGGGCGGCCGTTCGTCGCCTGGCGGTCGGTGCCACGTCGACAGTGGCTGGTGGTCGGGCTGGCGGGCACCGCGAGCGCCTTCATGAACCTGGCCGTCTTCGTCGCCTTCGAGCGCATCAGCATCGCACTGGCCATGCTCGGCTTCTACACCTACCCCGCGATCGTGGCCGTGGTCGTGGTGGTCACCGGACGGGAGCGCCTCGACGGCGGGCGCGTCCTAGCCCTGGTGCTGGCAATGGTCGGCATGGCGCTCGTCGTCCTGGGACAGGTGTCGCCGGATGGGCACCTGCGTCTCGACCTGCTCGGTGTCGCGCTCGTCCTGGGTGCCGCTTGCCTCAACGTCGCCTACCTCTTCGCCGTGCGCGAGGGCTACCTGGCGCTGCCGGCCCGCGAGGCGGCGCTGGCGGTGCTCGTCATCTCGATGGCCTGGTATCTGCTGCTGGCCATCGTCGGCGGCCAGGCCGTGGCCCTGGGCCTGCCCCTGCGCGAACCTGCCGTCCTGCCCTGGCTGCTCCTGGCTGGCACGGTCGGTGCCGCCCTGGCGGTCGTGCTCTTCACGGCGGGTCTGCGTGTCGTGGGCGGCGTCCGGACGTCGATCCTCATGCTCCTCGAGCCGGTCGCGGCCTCGGTCCTCGCCCTCGTGGTGCTCGGCGAAGCGCTGACGCCCGTCCAGATCCTGGGTGGCGCCCTGGTCCTGGGTGCGGCCGTCATCGTCGAGCGTCGCTCGACCGTCGGCTCGGGCGATGCCATGGGCACGGTGGTGGTGCCGGCCACCGACTGAGCCACGCCTCTGGCGCGGGCACAGGGCCTGGTACCCGGGTCGCCACAGGACCGGCGGTATACTGCGGCCGGCCGGTCGGCCACCCACCGGGCGCCGTCCCGATCGTCCCATCCCGCTCGTCACGAGGTCCGATGCGCGTCCGCAAAGCCGTCTTCCCCGCCGCGGGCTGGGGCACCCGTTTCCTGCCCGCGACGAAGGCGCAGCCGAAGGAGATGCTGCCGCTCGTCGACAAGCCGGTCATCCAATACGCCGTCGAGGAAGCGGTCGCCGCCGGCATCGAGCAGGTCATCATCGTGACCAGCAGCCAGAAGCGAGCGATCGAGGATCACTTCGACACGTCGTACGAGCTCGAGCACCTCCTCGAGTCCCGCGGCGACATCGAGATGCTCCGCCGCGTGCGCCACATCAGCGACCTCGCGCAGGTCAGCTACGTCCGCCAGAAAGAGCAGCTCGGTCTCGGCCACGCGGTCCTCATGGCTCGCGAGCTCGTCGGTCATGAGCCGTTCGCGGTCATCCTTTCCGACGACGTGGTGGTCTCCGAACGGCCGGTCATCGGGCAGCTCATCCACGCCTACCACCAGACGCATGCCTCGGCGGTCGCGGTCATGCGCGTTCCGCACGAGGACACGGGAAGGTATGGCGTCATCGATCCGGATCCGGACGGCGACGACCACGGCGACTCGCACCTCCATCCGCTCCGCGGATTGGTCGAGAAGCCATCGCCCGACGTCGCTCCGAGCGACCTGGCGGTCATCGGCCGCTACGTCCTGACACCCAAGATCTTCGAGAAGCTCGAACAGACCCCTCGCGGTGCCGGCGGCGAGATCCAGCTGACCGACGCCATCCAGGCGCTGATGCAGGAGCAATCGGTCTACGGCTATGCCTTCGACGGCGTGCGCTACGATGCGGGCACCACGATGGGCTGGCTGCAAGCCTCGGTCGAGCTCGCTCTCGAGCGACCCGAGATCGGCCCAGAGTTCCGGCGCTACCTCGCCGGTCTCGACCTGCACTGAGCCGCGAGGGACCCGTACCGCAGATCGGACAGATGCTTGGTGACCGCTATCGCCTGACGGAGGCGCTGGGCGAGGGCGGCATGGCCACGATCTACCTCGGGCACGACCTCAAGCTCCAGCGCGACGTGGCCATCAAGATCCTGCGACCGGAGTACGGCCGCGATGAGGCATTCGTCGCCCGGTTCCGCCAGGAGGCCCATTCGGCAGCTTCGCTCTCGCACCCCAACGTCGTGCAGGTCTATGACTACGGCACCGACGAGGCCGGGCCCTTCATCGTCATGGAGTATGTCGACGGCCAGGACCTGGGCGAGATCCTCAAGGACCGCGGCTTCGTGCCCTCGGGGGCAGCGGCGCGCATCGCCATGCAGGTCGCCGACGGCCTGGCGGCGGCGCACGCGATGGGCATCGTCCATCGTGATGTGAAGCCGTCGAACGTCCTGGTCAGCGTGGCCGGCCAGGTGAAGGTCGCCGACTTCGGGATCGCTCGGGCACTCTCGGAGGCGCAGCTCACCCTGCCCGGCCAGACCCTCGGCAGCGTGCGCTACCTGAGCCCGGAGCAGGCGCGCGGCGAGAACGTCACGGCCGCCACCGACATCTACGCCCTGGGCCTCGTGCTCTCGGAGATGCTCACCGGCCGGCCGGTCTGGAGTGGCGATACCGCAGGCGCCGTGGCTATGGCCCGCTTGACCGAGGATCCACCCGCGCCTTCCGCCATCCGGCCCGACGTGAACCCTGCTCTCGATGGCATCGTACGACGGGCCCTCGCCCGCGACCCCGCCCAGCGCTTCGGTTCGGCCGGCGCCTTTTCCGATGCGCTCGGTCGTTTCCTGTCGGGCCTCCAGGCGCACTCGACGGCGCCCGCCGTGATCGGCGCCGCGGCGGCCGCTTCGCTCGTGGCTGAGCCGACCGTCATCAGCCCGCCGCCGGCCGTCGGGATCAGCTCCGGGCCGCCATCGGGGCCATACGACGATGAGTTCGATGACGATGAGGGCGCCAGTCGCTGGACCTGGGGCGCCGCCCTCCTCGGCCTCGGCATCCTCATCGCCGCCGGTGCCGCCGTCTTCTTCCTCCTCGGAGGGCTCGGCGGCGATGGCGGCGAGAGTCCATCACCGTCCGCGTCGGTCGAGCTGGTCGTCGTGCCCAACGTCATCGATCTGCCCGTGACCGAA
>JBEVDC010000031.1:0-4997 GCA_040514195.1 Candidatus Limnocylindrales bacterium
CGGCAGCCACGGACGATGGCCACCTCGAGCGTGGCCGCTTCGAATTCGCCGTCGCCGCGGCGCCCAGCCCCGAGCCGACGCCGGAGGCGACCGGGGCACCGTCGACGAGCGTGGCCCCGAGCGCGCCACCCGCCACCACGCCACGACCCTCGACCGCCACGCCGTCTGCCAGCCCGACCCCGGCCGATCCAGGCGGCGGCTCGGAGTCGATCGGCCAGATCCTGGTCATCGCCGCGGCCGGCCTCGGCCTTGGGCTCGGCATCGGCTGGTGGCGGAGCCGCCGCGTCACATGAGCCAGACCCGGGGATGAATGGGCGCCATCGGGCGCATCGCCGGCTGGCGCTCTTGATGATGCTCGTCCTGGCGCTCGCCGTGACGGGCTGCGAGGACGGCGGCCAGGTCACGAGCGGGATCGTCATCGACGTCCGTTCGTCCGGGCCAGCGACGGTGACCGGCTTCACGCTCCGGACCGATGACGGGCGGCTGATGAGCTTCCGGGTCGATGAGACGAGCACGGGCGACGGGGCCTTCCCGAGCGTCCACCTGCGTGACCACCTGGCGTCCTCGCAACGGGTCGCCGTCCGCTACGTGGCCACCGACGACGGCTTGCTCGCCGTGCGACTCGCTGACGCCCCGTGACGCGCCCACCGACGTTCGCCTGCTCATCGGCAGCACGATGGCGTCACCGGCGCCTCGCTCGAGCGTTGGCGTGGCCGGCCATCGCCATCTGGCTGTTCGCCATGCCCCTGCCGGTACTCGCGCACCAGATCGGGGATAGCTTCCGATCGCCGCTGCCGCTGAGCGTCTATCTCCTCGGCGCGGCCGTCGCGGTCGGCGTCTCGTTCGCGCTCGCCTTCCGGACCGATCCCGTCGCCGAGCGGCCGACGTCGCCGAACGTGCGGGGCTTCCCGCGCGTGGCTCGTGCCGTGCTGCGCGCGCTGGGCGGCCTGGCCTGGCTCTGGATCGTCATCCAGACGCTGATCATCGGTGGCTCCAGCGACGCGGACGTCTCCTCGCTCTTCCTGTGGGTCTACGGATGGGTCGGGCTGGCGCTCGTGTCAGCCTTGCTCGGCCCCGTCTGGTCGTGGCTCGATCCCTTCCTGACCGGCTTCGACCTGCTCGCTGCCGCCGCCGGGCGTCTCTGGGGCGCCCGCCGACGCGGCGCACCTTGGCCGGAGCGACTCGGACACTGGCCGGCGGTGGCCTTCTTCGCCTTCTTCGTCTGGCTCGAGCTGGTCGTGACCGGCGGGGCAGGCGGCACGAACCTCGCCCTCGCGCTCGTGATGTACACGCTCCTCACCTGGGCGGGCATGGCCTGGTTCGGGCGGAGCCGCTGGCGGCGACAGGCCGAGGTCTTCTCGGTCTGGTTCGGCCTGCTTGGCCGCCTTGCGCCGTGGCGCACGTCAGACGACCTGGCCGCTGGACGCGAACCCGGCAGCCTCCGAATCATGCGCCAGCCCTTCGGTCACGGCCTCATCCGTGCGCGCTGGCAGACCGACGAGGTCGTGCTCGTGGCCATGGCGACCGGCGCCGTCATGTTCGACGGCATCTCGCAGACGGTTCCCTTCTTCGAGCTCTTCGGGCTGCCCAGCTTCGCCGGCTCGACGGTGCTCCTCTTCGGATTCCTCGGCCTGCTGGTCGCGGCCGTCCTCACCGTCGCGCGCGTGGCCGGGCGGGTGGCGGTGGGAGCGGGCCTCGTGCCCATCGCCGTCGGCTACATCACCGCCCACTACCTGACCTTCCTCATCGGCGACGGGCAGCGCATCCTGATCGCCATCTCGGATCCCTTCCAGCAGGGCTGGGACCTCTTCGGGACGGCCTTCTGGGAGGTGTCGATCGCGTGGCTGCCGGGGGCCGTCATCTGGCTCATGCAACTCCTGGCCGTGGTCGGAGGTCACGCCCTCGGCGCCTGGGCTGGCCACGCTGCGGCTGTCACCCAGGCCGGACCGAACGCCGATCGACGGACGCTCGTCCGGCGACAGATCCCGTTGGCCGCCCTCATGGTCACGTTGACCGTCGTCACGCTCTGGTCCTTGGGGCAGCTCGTGGTCGAGCCCGTCGCGCCGTGAGCATGTCGGCGCCGGGCACGCGCCAAGCGCCGCCCACGGGCTGGCTGTCGCGCCACGTGCCGATCACGAGCTGGGCCCCGAACTATGAGCGCCGATGGCTTCGCCCGGACTTGATCGCCGGGCTGACCGTGGCCGCGCTGGTCGTGCCCAAGAACCTGGGTTACGCAGAGATCGCGGGTGTGCCCATCGAGAACGGCCTCTACGCAGTGGCAGCGAGCACGATCCTTTACGCACTCTTCGGCACCTCCCGCCAGCTGTCCACGGGACCAAGCGCTGCCCTGGCAGCGCTTGCCGGCAGCGCTGTCCTGCTGTCGGGCCTCCCGACGGGGACCGAGGCGACACCACTCGTGGCCGCCATCGCGCTGGCCGCTGGCGCGCTCTTCCTCGTCATGTCGTTGTTGCGGATGGGTTGGATCTCACAGTTCCTGTCGCGGGCGGTCATCACCGGCTTCCTCTGCGGCGCCGCCGTCGACGTTATCGTGGGCGAACTACCCAAACTCACCGGCACGACGGGCGGCGGCGACAACGTCTGGCGGGAGTTCGGCTCATGGGTCAGGACCATCCCAGATGCGGAGACGGCGACGCTGATCGTCGGGTTGACCAGCCTCGCCAGCCTGCTCGTTCTCAAACGGGTCGCCCCCGCCGTGCCGGGCGCGCTCGTCATCGTGGTCGGTGGCCTGGTGGCGTCCGCCGCCCTGGACCTGGGCGCCATGGGCGTGGCCCTCGTGGGCGAGGTGCCGAGGGGTCTACCGACGCCTTCCGTCCCGGACCTGGAGCTCGTCTGGGCGAACCTGACCATCATCGCCGTCGCCGCCTTCGGCATCGTCGCCATCGGCTTCTCGCAGACGGCCGGTGACGCACGTCACTTCGCGACCAAACACCGGTACCGGATCGACATCGACCAGGAGACGGTCGCCCAGGGGATGGCGAACCTGGGTGCCGGCCTGTTCCAGGGGATCCCCGTGTCGACGAGCCTCTCGGCCAGCTCGCTCAACGACAGCGCCGGTGCCCGGACGGCACTCGCCTCGCTGGCTACGGGTGGGGTCGTCGTCCTCACCCTCATCGCTTTCGCGCCGCTCTTCTCCGACCTGCCCAAGGCGGTCCTGGCGGCCGTCATCATCGACGCCGTGGTTGGGGGCATGATCGATGTGCCCGAACTCCGGCGCCTCTACCGCGTGAAGCCGTTCGACTTCTGGATCGCGGTCGCGGCGATCGTCGGCGTCCTCACATTCGGGGTGCTAGGCGGCATCATCGTAGGAGTCATCCTTTCGCTCATCTGGCTCGTCTACATCAACGCCACGCCCGAGATGCCGGTCCTCGGACGCGCGCCCGGCTCTCATGTCTGGCGCGAGCTCGACGCACACCCGGACGACGAACGCGTCCCCGGCATACTTGCCATCCGCCTCGACGGCGGGCTCTCGTTCGTCACGGCGGATGCGCTCGGCGATCGCATCCGGGAGATCGCCGTGGCGGCCGACCCGCCCGTGCGCGCCGTGGTGCTCGACTGCCAGGGCATCGACTTCATCGATTCCCAGGGATCCGCCAAGCTGCGCGAGTTCGTGGAGCTGGCGCGGCTCAACCAGGTCGTCTTTCGCCTGGCTCGTGTCAAGCCGTCCGTGATGGAGATCCTGGCCCGCGATGGCGTGGTCGCCGAGCTGGGCTCGGATCGGATCCATGCCGACGTCCACGAGGCTGTCACGGCCCAGCTGGGATCGGACCGAGCCGCGGACGCGGGGACGCCGCAGGGTCATCCGCCATCCGCGCTCGGCCGCTGACGCCGGCGACCGTCAATGGTCTTCCCAGGCCGAAGATAGTGTGGTACCGTCGCCAGACCAACGCCCGCTCGAGCGGGCATCAAAGATGCACGGCGCACACGATCACTCCTCTCACGGACTTTCGCGAGATCAGGTCGCGGAAGCCGGCACGAGAGGAGTTTTTTCGTTGTATACGGACAAGGTGCTTTCCTGCGCCGACTGTGGGCAGGAGTTCGCCTTCACTGCCAGTGAGCAGGAGTTCTACGCTCAGCGCCAGTTCAGCGACCCCCGTCGCTGCCCGTCGTGCCGCGCCAGCCGCAAGGCTGCACGTGGTGACACCGGTGGTTCGAGCTACGGCGCCAGCAGCTACGGCTCCCGCCCCAGCGGTGGGTCTTCGTACGGTGGCTCGAGCTATGGCGCCAGCCGTGGCCCGCGTGAGATGTTCAGCGCCACCTGTTCCAGCTGCGGCCGCGAGGCCCAGGTTCCCTTCCGCCCGACGAACGGCAAGCCGGTCTACTGCAACGACTGCTTCGCCACTCGGCGAGCATAGTCGCTGGGCCGGGCGACCGGCCTGACCAAGCGCCCAACACGAGACCCGGCGAGCGATCGCCGGGTCTCGTGATTCCCGCCGTCGGACCATCGCCCGTAGGATGACCGACATGACCGATCGTGCCGCCCGCGCGGCCGCCTCGCTCGGCGCGGTCGTGCTCCTGCTGGCGGGATGTATCGCGACGCCGGGCTCCCCGGCCCAGACGGACACCGTCATCGAGCCGTCGCCCGGTGGTCCAACCGCCACACCTGCGGGCGCCGCCACGCCCGACCCTGCAGCGACCGTACCGCCGGAGCCGCCAGCCTCACGAGTGACGCTGGAGCCGATCGTCGAAGGGCTGGAGCAGCCGGTCGCGGTGGCCGTGCCGGACGACGGGACCGGCGACATGTACGTGGTCGAGCAGGCCGGCCGCATCCTGCGCCTGCCCGGTGGCAGCGCGCCAGCCGAAGTCGCGCTCGACATCCGCGATCGGGTCGGCAGCGGTGGCGAACGCGGGCTGCTCGGCCTCGCCTTCCACCCGGCGGTGGCCGATGACGGCCGCCTGTTCGTCGACTACACCGACCGCAACGGGGACACGGTCATCGCCGAGTTCCGGCTGGAAGCTGGGCGGATCGACCCTAGCAG
>JBEVDC010000128.1:0-5711 GCA_040514195.1 Candidatus Limnocylindrales bacterium
GCCTGGGACCCGGTGCCACGGACGAGCTTCGCGGTCACGCTCGTGCGGGTCGAGACCGACGAGGGCGTGGTGGGTGTCGGGTCGGGCGACACGATGGACGGCTTCGAGGCCTTCGTGCACCTCTTCGTGGGCCAGGATCCGCTGGCCATCGCCCGCCACGTGCGGTCGCTCGAGACCATCGACTTCCACGCCGGCCGCTATTGGCCGCTCGAGGTCGCGCTCTGGGACATCGCCGGCCAGGTCGCCGGCATGCCGGTGGCCACGCTCTTCGGCGGTGCGGTCGATGCGATCCCGGCCTACGCCTCGTGCGGCGTCCTGCGGCCGGCATCGGAACGCGTCGAGTCGGCCTTGCGCCTGCGCGAGGAGGGCTTTCGGGCGCTCAAGATCCGGATCGACCCTCGCCGCCTCGAGGACGGCCTGGCCGCCGTGTCGGCGACCCGGGCCGCCGTCGGCGAGACGATGGCCATCATGGTCGACCTCAACCAGGCCTGGCGGATGGCCGGCGATACGAGCGCGTCACTCGATCCGGTCGGTGCGCGGCGCATCGCCGCCCTGCTGGCCGAGCACGGGGTCCTGTGGATCGAGGAGCCGCTCCTCGGCACGGACCTGCGCGGGCTGGCGGCCCTGCGTGCCTCGGCGCCGTGGATCCGAGTAGCGGGCGGCGAGATGACCCGCACCTTCGCCGAGTCGCTGGCCGCGATCGACGCCGATGCCTTCGATGTCTACCAGCCGGACGCGGTCCTGGCGGCCGGCATGCTCCGCACCCGCACGCTCGCGGAGCTCGCCCTGGCGCGGGGTCGCTGGTTCACACCGCATACCTGGACGAATGGGATCGGGCTGCTGGCCAACCTGCACGTCGCGGCCGGGGTCGGCGGCGGGCCGTTCATCGAGTTCCCGTATGACCCACCCGATTGGACACCCGAGCGCCGCGACGCATTCCTGGCCGAGCCCATCCGCCCCGATAGCGATGGGCTTCTGCACGTGCCTGCCCGGGCGGGGATCGGGGCGGTCCTGGACGACGCCGCTATCGCGCGGTATGCGGCATGATCGAGCCGAGATGACCGCCGCGGACCCGACAACGGCTCCTGACGCGATGACCGCGGCCGATTGGATCGTCCGCGCCGAGGCGATCCGCCCGGCCGCCCAGCTCTTCATCGGCGGTCGCGTGGCGCCAGCCGCCAGCGGAGAGACCTACGCCGATGTCGCCGGTCGTGACGGCTCGGTCATCGCGCGTGTCGCCGAGGGGGGTTCCGAGGACGTCGATCGCGCGGTCCGCTCGGCCCGTCGCGCCTTTGACGATGGTCGCTGGTCGGATCGGACGCCCGAGGAACGCAAGGTCGTCATGCTCCGCCTCGCCGACCTGATCCGCGAGCACCTCGACGAGCTCGCGCTGCTCGAGGCCCTCGACGGCGGCAAGCCGATCCGAGATGCGCTGGCGGTCGACGTGCCGTCGGCGGCCACGACCTTCCAGTGGTTCGGTGAGGCGGTCGACAAGGTCTACGGCCAGGTCGGACCGACCGGGCCCGGAGCGCTCTCGCTGGTGACGCGCGAGCCGATCGGCGTGGTGGCCGCCATCGTGCCCTGGAACTACCCGCTCATCATCACCGCCTGGAAGGTCGGCGCGGCTCTGGCGACCGGGAATACGGTCGTCCTCAAGCCCGCCTCGCAGACGCCGCTGACCGCGCTCCGTCTGGCCGAGCTGGCCATCGATGCCGGGCTGCCAGAGGGCGTCTTCAACGTCGTCACCGGGCCGGGCGCGGTGGTCGGCTCCGCCCTGGCGCGGCATGCGAACGTCGACAAGGTCGCCTTCACGGGCTCGACCGACGTCGCCCGGTCGCTCTTGCGCGATATCGGTGAGACCGACATCAAGGTCATCACGCTCGAGCTCGGCGGCAAGAGCCCGCAGGTCGTGCTCGCCGACTGCGGCGACCTGGAGGTCGCGGCCTCGGCCATCGCCGGCGGCATCTTCTACAACAGCGGCCAGACCTGCAACGCCGGCTCGCGCCTCATCGTCCATCGCAGCCTCCGCCAGGAGCTCGTCGAGAGGATCGCGACCGTCGGCCGCGAGATGACACCGGGCGAGCCGCTCGATCCCGAGACGCGCCTGGGCGCGATGATCGACGCCCGCCAGCTCGAGAAGGTCCTCGGCTATGTCGATCTCGGCGTGCGCGAGGGTGCCCGCGTCGTCGCTGGGGGGCAGCGGGCGCGAATCGAGAGCGGCGGCTTCTACGTCCAACCGACGGTCCTCGACGGCGTCGACAACCGCTGGCGCGTAGCCCGCGAGGAGATCTTCGGGCCGGTCCTGACGGTCACCGAATTCGAGGACGAGGCCGACGCGCTCGCCATCGCCAACGACACCCCGTACGGCCTGGCGGCCGGCATCTGGACGCGCGACGTCAACCGAGCGCACCGGCTCGCGCGATCCATCCGGGCCGGCGTGGTCTGGGTCAACACCTTCGACACCAGCGACATCACGGTCCCATTCGGCGGTTACAAGCAATCGGGGTTCGGGCGCGACCAGTCGCTGCACGCGCTCGACGGCTACACGCAGCTGAAGACGACCTGGTTCGACCTCTCGGACTGATGGATCGACCATGACCGACGACGGGCTGCCGACGGAGGCCCTGCCGGCCCACCGCCGTCGTGGTGGCCGCGAGACGGGTGAGCGGAGCCGCCTCCCCCAGCAGCCGGCCTGGGTCCAGCCGCGCCTCCCCTACCGCCCGACGGAGGTCGTCTCGGCCGACGAGCTGGAGTCGATCCACGAGGCATCGCTCCAGGTCCTCGAGGAGATCGGCATGGATTTCCTCGATGGGGAGGCGCGCGACCTGCTCGTGGCGGCCGGCGCGACCGTCGACCCGGGCACGCAGCGCGTCCACTTCGACCCGGCCTTGGTCCTCGAGCGCATCCAGACCGCGCCTGCCTCGTTCACGCTGCATGCTCCCGACCCTGGGCATGACCTGGCCATCGGCGGTGACCACGTCGCCTTCGGATCCGTGGCCAGTGCTCCCAATGTCTATTCAGCGGACCGCGGACGGCGGGTCGGCAATCGGGCCGACTATCAGGACCTCATCCGCATCCTTCAGATGCTCAACGTCGTCCACTTCTTCGCTGGCTACCCGGTCGAGCCCATCGACCTGCACCCGTCGGTCCGGCACCTGTACGCCATCCATGACCTGCTGACACTGGCCGACAAGCCCATCCATGCGTACTCGCTCGGCCGTCAGCGGAACATCGACGCGCTGGAGATGGTGCGCATCGTGCGCGGGGTGGACGACGCGACCCTCGAGCGGGAGCCCTCGATCTTCACGGTCATCAACTCGAGCTCGCCCCTTCGTCTCGATACCCCGATGCTGCAGGGCATCCTCGAGTTCTCGCGGCGCAACCAGGTCATCGTCATGACCCCCTTCACCCTGGCCGGTGCCATGGCGCCGGTGACGCTGGCAGGGGCGCTCGTCGAGCAGAACGCCGAGGCCCTCGCGGGCATGGTCCTGACGCAGGTCGTCCGGCCCGGGTCGCCCGTCGTCTACGGCGGCTTCACCAGCAACGTGGACATGCAGTCGGGGGCGCCGGCGTTCGGCACTCCGGAGTACATGCGCACCGCCATCGTCGGCGGCCAGCTCGCCCGCCGGTACCACGTTCCCTACCGCTCATCGAACGTCTGCGCTGCCAACGCCGTCGACGCGCAGGCCGCCTACGAGAGCGTCTTCTCGCTGTGGGGCGCGATCATGGGCGGCGCCAACCTGCTGATGCACGGCGCGGGTTGGATGGAGGGCGGGCTCCACGCCGGCTTCGAGAAGGTCATCCTCGACGCCGAGCTGCTGGGCATGGTCGCAGCCTTCCTCGAGCCGCCGATCGTGGACGAGGAGACGCTCGGCCTGGACGCGATGCGCGAGGTCGGCCCGGGTGGCCACTTCTTCGGCGCGGCGCATACGCAGGCACGCTACCGGACCGCGTTCCACAAGCCGATGCTCAGCGACTGGCGCAACTGGGAGTCCTGGGAAGAGGCCGGCTCGCCGGAGCTGCCCGGCAAGGCCAACAGCATCTGGAAGGAGTTGCTGGCCGCCTACCAGCCGCCGGCCATGGAGCCGGCGATCCGCGATGAGCTCGACGCATTCGTCGCACGGCGTGTCGCGGAAGGCGGCGTGCCGACCGACTTCTAGGCCGTCTTGCAGCCACTGGCATGGACATGCCAGGGGGTTGGGTCCAGAATCGACCCATGACGGACACCGTCTACCCGTGCTACAGCTGTGGTGCGCTGCTCCGGCCATCGGACACCGTCGTACGAACGGTCAAAGTCGACCGCCGTGACGATGTGTCCGGCGAGAAGGTCGAGCAGTGGTTGGTGGGCGAGTGGTTTCACGCGAAGTGCTGGGACCACTTCGGTGGGCCGCCGTTCGATGAAGTCGCACGTGGTCCGCTGTCGGAGGTCCAGGACCGCGCGTAGACGGCCCGCGTTCGTCGAGCGCGGCCCGAAACCCGGTGCGGTTGCTCAGATGTAGTACGAGCCAGGCCCCTAGAAATCGATGCGCATCACCACGCGTCGAAGCGTCGGGTGACTGACCTCCTTGAAGCCGGCGGCGGCGAAGATGGTGCGGCTGCCGACGTGGAGCTCTTCGATCAGGCTGACATCCTGCCTTGGCGTGGTGAGCATCGGGTAGCCCTCGATCGCTCGCGCGCCGCGTGCCCGCGCCCAGTCGACCGCGGCTTGCGCGAGCGCACGGCTGATCCCGCGCCTGCGGGATCCAGGGCGGGC
This sequence comes from Candidatus Limnocylindrales bacterium, assembly GCA_040514195.1. Classification (GTDB taxonomy): domain Bacteria; phylum Chloroflexota; class Limnocylindria; order Limnocylindrales; family CSP1-4; genus CSP1-4. The sequence goes on from JBEVDC010000128.1 coordinate 4,754, forward strand.
GACAAAGCAGGTCACGGCCCAGACGGTGTCGTCCTCCTTGGACTCGGCGCGGCCCACCCACGGGACGCGGCAGTCGCGCAGGAGACGGGGATAGGCGGAGCGCGGCTCGACCGCGCACCAGCCGACCGGCACGCCGTCGAGGTAAGCGACGAGACCGCTCGTCGATCCCGACTTCGGGTGGCCGCACTCCGTCTGCACGCGCAACCGAGCGGCGAGTTCCTCAGCACCGACAGACGCCCACGACTCCCGGAACCGCATCTTGTAGCGCTGGCAGTGGCAGATCGACGATGCGCCACGCGTGCCGAAGACGGCCTCGAGATCCTCCCAACTCGCCTCGTTGGCAGGGATGATCGTGAGCGGCGGCGGCGTGTCGGTCATGCGGACAGCGTACGCGCAGCTCTCATACGTCGCCTCCTTGCTGAATCCGGCAGCCCCGACGGTACCGGCTAGGTGACGCCCGGCTGCACGAGCATCCGCGAATGTCACCCGACGAGGCGAGAGTCCCGGCTCCCGGGTCGCGACGCAACCGGTTCACCCGTCTCAGTCGCAGCTACGCTTTTGGCTATGCCTGGCCATCACCGCCGCTCCCCCTTCAGCGCTCGGACCCTCGCCGACACGCCATCAAAGCCACAACGCGCCATCCTCGGCCGCGTCTGGGCCGAGGCGTGGCTCGAACGCAACCCGAGGGCAGCGGCCTGGCTCGAGCGTCACCCAGCCGGTCGCCAAGGCCCGCATCCTCTCGCGTGTCCCTGAACCGGGGCGGGTTCTTGAGGTTGGGCGCGCAGGTTCTCATCGAAGAAGCGATCGTGGCGCCGACGCGGTCAGCCTGGGCGGCGCGCAGCTTGGGGCCTGGGCTGACACCCGGGCTGTCCCAGCCAAGCGGGTATACATTCCACCATGCGTGAGGGCTGTACCAGGGATTTGCGTCAGGCTCTAGGATCCGCATTAGTCGCCGAGA
>JBEVDC010000132.1:0-3550 GCA_040514195.1 Candidatus Limnocylindrales bacterium
CGCCCGGGAGCTGCCCGCGGAAGAGGAAGATCTCGACTTGCTGGCCGACGGCGAGGGCCCGACGGACGGGACAGGGGAGGAGGAGCTCAATCCCTTCCTCGTCGGCGATGTCACCGAGGAAGAGCCGCTGCCGAGCCTCGACGAGGTCTGATCGTCAGCTGCGGCCCACTGGTCGCAGTGGCCACGCTCGTTGACACTCGCGCGAGCGTCCTGATACACTCCGCCTTCGTGGCCTGAAGGTCGCGCGTCCTCGTCTGCACGGACGCGGGAGGCGACCTGGGTCGATCGCAGCGGATGGCCAGGTCGGCCGCCCAGACGATCGCGCGACACCCGGAACCGAACAACCAGCTCTCGTCGTGCGCGCCGCGCGGCCGCCGCCGAGGATCACCAGATCGAGTCCCCGAGGAAGGAGACGGCGTCCTCCCGTGCCGACCATCAGCCAGCTCGTCCGCAAGGGCCGCAGCCGCAAGATCCGCAAGGTCAAGGCTCCGGCCATGCGCAAGAACTGGAACAGCCTCCGCCAGCGCCAGGAGTCCATCCCCGGCGCCCCGCAGAAGCGTGGCGTCTGCCTCCAGGTGCGCACGATGACGCCCAAGAAGCCGAACTCGGCACTGCGCAAGATCGCGCGCGTGCGGCTGACCAACGGGATCGAGGTCACGGCCTACATCCCCGGCATCGGCCACAACCTCCAGGAGCACTCGGTCGTCCTCGTCCGCGGCGGCAAGGTCAGGGACCTGCCATCGGTCAAGTACCACATCATCCGCGGCACGCTCGATGCGGCCGGCGTCCGGGACCGCAAGCAGAGCCGCTCGAAATACGGCGCCAAGGCCGCCTCGGGCGCCAAGAAGTAGCAGCATGCCGCGACGACCGCAGACCCCGCGCAAGGCCAAGGACGCGCCGACCCTGACCCGGACCACGGATCGTTTCGTGGTCAAGATCATGAAGGACGGCAAGAAGGGCCTGGCCGAGAGCATCCTGCGCCAGGCGCTGGCCCGCGCCGAGGCCTCCTCGCGCCGACCCGGCCTCGAGGTCCTCGAGGCCGCCCTCCGCCACGCGACGCCCATCATCGAGGTCAAGCCCCGCCGCGTCGGAGGCGCCACCTACCAGGTGCCGGTGGAGATCCGCGGCGATCGCCGCATGTCCCTCGGCGTCCGCTGGCTCGTCCAGTCAGCCCGCAAGCGGTCCGGCAAGTCGATGAGCGAGAAGCTCGCGGCTGAGCTGGTCGACGCCATGAACGGGCTCGGTGCGGCCGTCAAGCGGCGCGAGGATACCCACAAGATGGCCGAGGCCAACAAGGCCTTCAGCCACTTCAAGTGGTAAGCGGGACCTAGACGACATGGCACGACAGGTTTCGCTGGCCAAGACGAGGAACATCGGCATCATCGCCCACATCGATGCCGGCAAGACCACGGTCACCGAGCGCATCCTCTTCTACACCAAGAAGATCTACAAGATCGGCGAGGTGCATGAGGGCGCGGCCACGATGGACTGGATGCCCCAGGAGCAGGAGCGAGGCATCACCATCACGGCCGCGGCAACGACCGCGTCGTGGGGCGACCACCGCATCAACATCATCGATACGCCCGGGCACGTGGACTTCACCGTCGAGGTGGAGCGCAGCCTGCGCGTGCTCGACGGAGCGGTCGTCGTCTTCGACGGCGTGGCCGGTGTCGAGCCGCAGTCCGAGACGGTCTGGCGGCAGGCCGATCGCTACGGCGTGCCGCGCTTCTGCTTCATCAACAAGCTCGATCGGACCGGCGCCGACTTCTGGCGTTGCGTGGACTCCATCCGCGAGCGCCTGGGGGCCAACGCGGTCCCGGTCCAGATCCCCATCGGCCGCGAGGACAAGTTCCAGGGCGTCATCGACCTCGTGCGCATGAAGGCCATCTACTACCGCGATGACCTGGGCAACCAGATCGAGGTCGTCGACATCCCGGATGAGTTGCGGGCCGAGGCTGATACCCATCGCGCGGCGCTCATCGAGGCCGTCGCCGAGATGGACGACGCCCTGACGCACAAGTATCTCGAGGGTGAGGCGTTGACGGAGGCTGAGGTGGAGCACGGCCTGCGCCTGGGCACGCTGCAGACCAAGATCATCCCCGTCCTGACCGGCTCGGCCCTCAAGAACAAGGGTATCCAGCCGATGCTCGACGCGGTCATCGCCTACCTGCCGTCGCCGCTCGACGTGCCTCCGGTCATCGGCCTCGACCCCGACACCGGTGCCGAGCTGCTGCGCACGGTCAACGACGACGAGCCCTTCTCGGCCCTGGCCTTCAAGATCGCCGCCGACCCCTTCGTCGGCAAGCTGGCCTTCTTCCGGGTCTACTCGGGCAGGCTCAAGTCCGGCTCGTACGTCTACAACGCGACCAAGGGCCGCCGGGAGCGCATCGGGCGCGTCCTCCAGATGCACGCCAACCATCGCGAGGAGATCGAGGAGGTCTACGCCGGCGACATCCCCGCCGCGGTCGGCCTCAAGGACACCTTCACGGGCGACACCCTGAGCGACCCGGAGCACCCCATCATCCTCGAGTCGATGACCTTCCCCGAGCCGGTCATCGAGGTCGCCATCGAGCCCAAGACGAAGGCCGACCAGGACAAGCTGGGCATCGCGCTCCAGCGCCTCGCCGAAGAGGATCCGACCTTCCGCGTCAAGACCGACGAGGAGACTGGCCAGACCCTCATCGCGGGCATGGGCGAGCTGCACCTCGACGTCCTCGTCGACCGCATGGTGCGCGAGTTCAAGGTCGCCGCCAACGTGGGCAAGCCGCAGGTCTCATACCGGGAGACCATCCGCCGCGCGGCCCTCGGCAACGGCCGCTTCGTGCGCCAGACCGGCGGCAAGGGCCAGTACGGCCACGCCATGATCCGGCTGGAGCCGCAGGAGAAGGGCGCCGGCTACGAGTTCGTGGACAAGATCGTCGGTGGCACCATCCCGCGCGAATACATCAAGCCGGTCGACGCCGGCATCCGTGAGACGCTCGAGACCGGCATCTACGCCGGCTTCCCGGTCGTCGACGTCAAGGTCACGCTCTTCGACGGCTCCTACCACGACGTCGACTCGTCGGAGATGGCCTTCAAGATCGCCGGCTCGATGGCCGTCAAGGACGCCTTCGAAAAGGCCGACCCCATGATCCTCGAGCCGATCATGAAGGTCGAGGTCATCATGCCCGAGGAATTCATGGGCGACGTCATCGGCGACCTGAACTCCCGGCGCGGGCACATCGATGGCATGGAAGCCCGCGGGACCACCCAGGTCGTGCGGGCCTTCATCCCCCTGGCTCTGATGTTCGGTTATGTGACCGACCTGCGGTCCATGACCCAGGGTCGGGCGACGTCGTCCATGGAGTTCAGCCACTACGCGGAAGTCCCCAGCCAGATCGCCAGCGAGCTGGCCCAGAAGTCGAAGGTCTAGAGGAGAGCGCACGCGATGGCCAAGAAGAAGTTCGAGCGCACCAAGCCCCACGTCAACATCGGGACCATCGGTCACATCGACCATGGCAAGACGTCGCTCACGGCGGCCATCAGCAAGTACCTGGCCCTGAAGGGCTCG
>JBEVDC010000192.1:0-4037 GCA_040514195.1 Candidatus Limnocylindrales bacterium
AGGTCGGCATGGTCTTCGAGCACCGCCGCATGCATGGCCCGCCCGTCCTTCCACGAGCGCATCAAGCGCCCAGCCGGTGTCCGAAGGCCGCCCCAGAGCGCGTCCGCCGCAGTCGTCGCAGCCTCGGCGTAGTCGGGCCGATCAAGGGCGACCGATGCCTCGGCCAGGGCGGCGATGGCCAACCCGTTCCAGGCAGCCAGTGCCTTGTCGTCCCGTGCAGGCTGCAAACGTGATCCACGCGCCGTGAAGAGCCGCTCACGGGCCGTCATGAGGCGCGCTGCGACCTCCGCCTCGGGTATGGCATGGCGCGCCGCCAGCACCACGTCGTCGCGCACCCGGCGCAGGATCGTGTGCTCCTCCCAGTTGCCCGACTCGGTCACGTCGAAGGCGTCGGCGAAGAGCCCTGTATCCTCCGCACCGAGCACCGCCCGGACCTCGTCGGCCGTCCAGACGTATGTGCCGCCCTCCTCGCCGTCCGTGTCGGCATCCTGGCTGGCGGCGAATGCTCCGTCTGGCACCGTCATCTCGCGAACGAGGTAGTCGAGGGTCGCCTCGGCCACCTCTCGGTAGCGCCGCTCGTCTGTGACCTGCCACGCGTGCAGGTAGGCGAGCGCGAGCTGGGCGTTGTCGTAGAGAATCTTGTCGAAGTGCGGCACCAGCCAGACGGCGTCGGTCGCGTAGCGTGCGAAGCCGCCGCCGAGCTGGTCATTGATGCCGCCAGCTGCCATGGCGTCCAGCGTCCGCCGCGCCATCGTGAGGGCCTGCACGTCGCCCGCGCGCACGAAGCGACGGAGCAGATGCTCGATGGTCATCGGCGCCGGGAACTTCGGCGCTCCGCCCCAGCCACCGTTCGCGGCATCGAAGGTTTCGGACAGGGTCGCCGTCGCGCGGTCGAGAAGCCCGGCGTCGACGACGGGCCCGACCACTGGCGCGGTGACGCTCAGGAGCGGACGTCCATCCAGGCCGACGAGGCCCCCGAGCGCAGGCGCGGTCGCTGAAGCAGCCTCCGTCGCCGCAGCCGCCGCACGCGCGGCCTCCGCCATCCTCGCCGCTTGGTCACGCAGGGCGCTGGTCAACCGAGCGGCAGCCGCCTCGACCTGGGGCCGCTCATCCCGCCAGGCCACCGCCACCGAGGCAAGGACCTGTCGGAAGGCTGGCATGCCGTGGCGTGGTTCGTCCGGGAAGTACGTTCCGCCATAGAACGGCTGGCCATCCGGGGTCAGGAAGACGCTCATCGGCCAGCCCCCGCCGCCGGTCATCGCCTGCACGGCATCCATATACACGGCGTCGAGGTCGGGACGCTCCTCCCGATCCACCTTGATGGACACGAAATCGGCATTGAGGTCAGCGGCCGTGGCCTCATCCTCGAACGACTCGCGCTCCATGACGTGGCACCAATGACACGCGGCATAGCCGATCGAGAGGAAGATCGGCTTCGCCTCGGCACGCGCACGGTTCAGCGCCTCGTCGCCCCATGGATACCAGTCGACCGGGTTGTGGGCGTGCTGGAGGAGGTACGGGCTGGTCTCGCCGGCGAGGTGATTGGTGCCCTCAGGCACGCGGTCGGTCGGCATGTCCAGCGATGGTACGCACTACCGCTCGACCCGGCATTCGGCTACGCTCAGCGCTCGTTTCACGAGGGTTACGGACCGATCCGATGCGCTGCGCCTCCTGCGGTCATGAGAACGATGCCGATCGCAAGTTCTGCGGTCGCTGCGGCTCACGTCTAGCCCTCATCTGCCCGGCTTGCGGCCACTCGAACCAACCGGCCGACCAGTTCTGCGGCGAGTGCGGCACCGCCATCGGCTCACCGTCGACATCGACCCACGCAACGCCAACTGCTTCGGCTGCGGGCTCCCCTGGCGCCGCTCCCGAGGCTGAACGACGGCTGGTGACCGTCCTCTTCGCCGACCTCGTGGGCTTTACGGCAGCCTCACGGGATCGCGATCCGGAGGACGTGCGCGAGTTCCTGTCGCGCTACTTCGAGGTCTCGCGCGAGATCATCGAGCGCTACGGAGGGACGGTCGAGAAGTTCATCGGCGACGCGGTCATGGCCGTGTGGGGCACGCCGGTCGCCAACGAGGACGATGCCGAGCGAGCCGTCCGCGCGGCGATGGACCTGGTCGAGGCGGTGCCCGCCATCCGCATCGGGAGCGTCGGCAGTCTGGCCGCGAGGGCGGCCGCATTGACGGGCGAAGCGGCGGTCACGCTCGGCGCGCAGGGCGAGGGGATGGTCGCCGGCGACCTGGTCAACACGGCCTCGCGCCTCCAGTCGGTGGCGCCAGCCGGCGCGGTCCTCGTGGGCGAAGCGACCTTCCGCGCGGCCAGCCAGGGCATCGCCTTCGAGTCCGCCGGTGACCACCTCGTCAAGGGCAAAGAGCTGCCCATCGCCGCCTGGCGCGCCGTGCGCGTCATCGCCGGCGTCCGCGGCATGGGCCGCCAGACTGGCATCGAGCCGCCCTTCGTCGGACGCGACGCCGAGCTCCAGCTCCTGCGCGACCTCTATCACGCCACCGTCCGCGAACGACGCCCGCGGCTGGTCTCGGTCATCGGCGTCGCCGGCATCGGCAAGAGCCGGCTCTCGTGGGAGCTCCTCAAGTACCTGGACGGCCTCGTCGAAGTGCTCTATTGGCATCAGGGCCGTTCGCCCGCCTACGGCGAGGGCGTGACGTTCTGGGCGCTGGGAGAGATGGTCCGCCGTCGGGCCGGCCTGGCGGAGGTCGATGACGAGCCAGCCACGCGTGAGAAGGTCGCGGCCATGCTCGAGCAGTTCGTGCCTGACGAGGACGAACGTCGCTGGATCGGTCCGCGACTCCTCGCCCTGCTCGGACTCGAGGAGGTGCCGGCGGGCCAGCGCGAGGAGCTCTTCGCCGCCTGGCGGACCTTCTTCGAGCGCGTCGCCGACCAGGCGCCCGTGGTCATGGTCTTCGAGGACCTGCACTGGGCGGACAGCGGCCTGATCGACTTCATCGAGTCCATCCTCGAGTGGTCGAAGGGCCGCTCGATCCTTGTCGTGACCCTTGCGCGACCGGAGCTCATCGATCGCCGGCCGACCTGGGGTGCGGGTCAACGGCAGTTCTCCGCCGTCCACCTCGAGCCCTTGCCCGACCCTGCCATGACCGACCTGGTCGAGGGCATGGCGCCGGGCCTGCCGGACGCGGCGGTCCGACGGATCGTCGGCCAGGCCGATGGCATCCCGCTCTACGCCGTCGAGACCTTCCGGATGCTCCTCGACAGCGGTCGACTGGAGGCCGTCGAGGGCGGCATCCGAGCCACTGGATCGCTCGACAAGCTGGACATCCCGCCGACGCTCCACGCGCTCATCGCCGCCCGTCTCGATGCGCTGGCCGTCGACGATCGTGCCCTCCTCCAGAGCGCATCGGTGCTCGGAAAGACGTTCACGCTCCAGGGGCTGTCGGCCGTCAGCGAGCAGTCCGCCGAAGACATCGAACCGCGCTTGCGGGCGATCACGCGACGCGAGCTCATCGAGCTCGACCGCGATCCTCGCTCGCCTGAACGCGGCCAGTACGGATTCGTGCAGTCGGTCATCCGCGAGGTCGCCTATGGGACGCTCGGTCGTCGGGAGCGCCGGGCGCGACACTTGGCTGCCGCGCGCTTCTCCGAGACGCTCGGCGATGACGAGCTGGCGGGCATCCTGGCCAGCCACTATGTCGATGCCTATGAGGCCAGCCCAGAGGGCCCCGAGGCTGAGGCCGTCGCCGCCCAGGCGCGCGTCACCCTGCGAGGTGCTGCGGAGCGGGCCATGGCGCTCCACTCGCACGATCAGGCATCGGCTCTCTATCGTCAGGCGCTCACGGTGACGAGCGATCCCGCCGAGCTGGCCGCCATCCGGGAGCGCCTCGGCGACGCGGCCTACGCAAGTAGCCGGTTCGACGCCGCGAAGACCGCCCTGCGCGAGGCGATCGATTGGTACGAAGCGAACGCGCGGCCAGGCGACGCCATCCGGGCGACCACACGGCTGGGCGCCATCCTGCTCCATGAAGGGGAGGTTGCGGAGGGTGTGGCAGCGCTCGAGG
>JBEVDC010000067.1:0-22675 GCA_040514195.1 Candidatus Limnocylindrales bacterium
CACCCATCAACTGGGCACTCGGGTCGGCGCCGGGCGCCGGCGCCAGGTGCCGAGCCAGGATCAGGACGGCGCCAGCGAAGCCGACCACCAGGCCAGCCAGCTTGTTGGAGGTGATGGGCTCATCGCTCAGGACGATGGCGGCCAGGATCAGCGAGAAGAGCGGGGTCAACGACTGCAGGATGCTCGCGAGCGCGGAATCGATCGACTGCTCCGCCCATGTGATGAGCGTGAAGGGGATGGCCACATTGATGATGCCGACCACGGCGAGCTTCATGAGCACGGACCGATCGCGCGGCAGGCGCGAGCCTGTCAGCCGCAACAGCAGCCCAAGGCCGATGATGCTGATGGCCAGCCGCCAGGCAACGAGCGTGAACGGCTGAAGGCCGCTCTCGACGCCGATCTTGATGAAGAAGTACGAGCTACCCCAGGCGAAGGCGACACCCAGGAAGACGAGCCAGAGGAGGCGTGAGGAGGTCGATCTGACTGACGTCACGTTGGGCTCCGGATGCGTCGAGCGGAGACCGCGCTCGATCGTGGGGACATCCTATGGGAAACCGGTCTGCAAGTCTATACCGGTTACCTGTCAATGATCTGACATCGAGTAGCATGGACCCGATGACCTATGGTCCAGTCGCCGCGCTCATCGTCGTCGACGTCCAGAACGACTTCGCCGATCCCGCCGGCTCCCTGTCGGTGTCCGGCGGTGAGCAGGTCGTCGATGCTGTCAACACGCAGATCGCGGCGGCAGTTTCGGTTGGTGCCTTGGTCGCCTACACCCAGGACTGGCACCCCGCCGTGACGCCGCACTTCGCCAAGGATGGCGGCATCTGGCCGGTCCATTGCGTGGCAGGCACGTGGGGCGCAGAGCTCCATCCCAGGCTGGTCGTTGAAGGGCCGGTGGTTCAGAAAGGCGTCAACGGCGAGGACGGCTATTCGGGCTTCACGATGCGCCACCCGATCACCGGTCTGAGCACGCCGACCGAGCTCGAGGGGCTCCTGCGTGCGCGGGCCATCGAACGGGTGACGGTGGTCGGCCTGGCCACCGATTATTGCGTCCTGGCGACCGCGCTCGATGCCCTCAGCCTCGGGTTCACGACGACCGTGGTGCGCGATGCCATCGCCGCCGTCGACCTGCAACCAGGCGACGGCGAACGAGCCCTGGCGAGGATGGAGGACGCCGGCGCCGTCGTTGGGTCCCCGGGCTGATCAAGCGCTCAGGCCGCGCACGGCGAGCACCGGGAGCAGGGCGTCGGCGCCGGCCAGGAAGATGACGCCGACGATGAGACTGAACACCCCAGCCACGACACCGACCGCGACGTAGAGCCGCTGCCGCGTCTGGCTGGCGACGAAGCCGGTCGCCGTGATGAGGACGATGACGGTGTTCGAGATGAGCAGGCCGAGGACGAACGCGAAGAGCATCGGCACGCCGAGGCCGGATCCAGCGGCGCCGCCCAGGGCGGCGATGAGGAGCACCTGGGTCGCGGTCTCCGCCCCGATGCCATGGATGGCGCCGACCGTGAAGGCCGTCTTGGCACCGTAGGAGCTCGCCTCGAGCGGCTCGACATGATGGTGGCCGTGGATCTTGGCGCCGAGCCAGCGCCACCCGTATCGCACGCTGTCGAAGGCCAGCATCCATCGACTCCGAAGGCGGAACGATGCCCCGTGGCGGACGTACTGGTAAGCCGAGTAGAGCACCCAGACCCCCAGCACGACCAGCGTCACGCCGACCACGCGACCCATGATCGGATCGATCCATGACGGGAGGATCGCGCCGAACACCAGGGCGGCCAATCCCAGCCCGACGACGACCGCGGCATGGCCGAACGCATAGAGGGAGCCGAGTCCCACGGAACGGCGTTGATCCTCGAGGATGCGCCGGCGCGTGACCGGCATGGCGGCAGGCAAGATGGATCCTGCGGTGTCGGCGAGCACCGTCACATGGACGTCTCGCTCGGGCGATCCGCCGTGCGGATGGGCCGGCCCGCCGGCCTCGTGCACAGCCTCGTGGGCCTCCTCGGCGGCCTCGGTGGCAGCGGTCGTACTGGTGATGTCGGCGATGGCCGCGATGTGGTCCCAATCGATGCCATGGCGAAGGCCCAGGGCGAGCGCCGTCGCCAGGAGGGCGACGCCGCCGGTCGCGGTGGCAGGATCGGCGGCGAGAGATTCGAAGGCCATGACGCGCGCGGTCCCCCGAGGTCGGGTGCAGGGCCGGGTGATTATTGCATCTTGTCGCAATAAGCGGTCGCCGGCCGATGCGACGGCGTCGCTGCGGTCCGTTCGCCAGCTCGCGCGGCGGCTCGCCTACACTCCGCCGAGGAGGGTGATCCCGGACGATGCGCATGTGGGGCGGCCGCTTTGCCGCCGAGACCGATCCGCTGGCTGCTGCCTTCACGCGTTCGATCGACGTGGACCGCGCGCTGGCGCTCGATGACCTGGCCGGCTCCGTGGCACACGTGCGTGGGCTGGCCCGTGCGGGCCTGGTGTCGGCCGAAGAGGAAGCCGTCCTCGTGGCCGGCCTCGAGGGGCTGACCGACGAGGTTGCCAGCGGGGCCTTCGCCTGGGATGCCGGCCTGGAGGACGTGCATCTCAACCTGGAGGCGGCGCTGGCGGAGCGTGTCGGGCCGGTCGCCGGCAAGCTGCACACCGGTCGGTCGCGGAACGACCAGGTCGCCCTCGACCTGCGCCTCTGGCTGCGGCGCACGCTGGCAGCTGTCGACGAGGCGGTCGTCGGGCTGCAGCGCGTCCTGGTCCAGCGCGCAGAGCGAGACGGCGAGGCGGTCATGCCCGGCATGACGCACGTCCAGCCAGCGCAGCCGGTCCTCCTCGCGCACCACCTGCTGGCCTACGTCGAGATGCTGGAACGCGACCGCGGCCGGTTCCACGACGCCTGGTCACGCGCCGACCGGTCGCCGCTCGGCGCCGGCGCCCTGGCTGGTGCGGGCTTCGCGCTCGATCGCGAGGCGGTCGCGTCGGAGCTCGGGTTCGCCGGCGTGACGGCCAATTCGCTCGACGCTGTCAGCGACCGCGACTTCGTGATCGAAGCCCTGGCGGCCGCCGCCCTGTGCATGGTGCACATGAGTCGGCTGGCGGAGGACATCGTCTGGTGGTCGAGCCCGACCTTCGGCTGGGTAGCTCTCGACGACGCCTGGAGCACCGGCTCGTCGATGATGCCGAACAAGAAGAACCCAGATCCGGCCGAGCTCATCCGCGGCCGCGCCGGCCGTGTCATCGGGCAGGTGACGGGCATGCTGGCCACGCTCAAGGGTCTGCCGCTCGGATACCAGCGTGACCTCCAGGAGTCGGTCGCGCCACTGCTCGAGGGGATGGACGTCCTGGAGTCGTCGGTGCGGGTCATGACCGGCGTGATCCTCTCGCTCGGCTTCCGGCCCGACCGGATGCGCACCGCGGCGCTCGCGGGGTATCTGACCGCGACCTCGGTGGCCGACACGCTCGTCGAGCATGGCGTGCCGTTTCGCGATGCGCACGGCGTGGTGGGAGCGCTCGTCGCCCAGGCAGAGCGGCGCGGTTGCCGCCTCGACGAGCTGCCGGACGAGGCGTTCGGGGAGCTCCAGGACCTGCCCGCGACGCCAGAGGAGCTGCGTTCGGCGGCCACGCTCGAGGCGGCCATCGCCCGGCCGCGTGTGACGGGTGGCACGGCCCCGGAGCGCGTCCGCGAAGCCCTCACGGCGGCGCGTGCGAGGCTCGACGCCGCGGGCTGAACCCGGTTCGAGCGCCCGGTCACACCTCCCTAGGAGGCTCGGCCACGCTCCGAGCCGCCCGCACGGCCGCTCGTTCACGGTCGCGCAGGTGGTAGTTCAGGTCGAGCAGCGTTTTGCCGAGCACGAGCACGATGATCGGGCCGGTCGGCGAGCCGAGGAGGGCGATGAACAGCCCGCCGCCGACGATGGCCATGTGCAGCACGAGCATCCGCCCATACGGCGCTCGCATCTGCTGCGCCACGGTCACCGTCCGATATTCGCCCTTGCCGATGAAGTTGACCCAGAACGAGACGACATGGCCCACGGCGAGCCCGACCACGGCGACCAGGATGGCCAGCGGATCGGCGTCCACCGCGCCCAGGCCGAAGCCCCCGCCCATGAAGGTGGAGCTCGAGCCGATGGTGGCGATGACGCCGACGAAGATGCCATGCACGAACCAGAACATGCCGTAGTGCAAGACGAAGAACGGGATCTGGGTCACCTTCAGGCTGCTGCCGACCGGTCCATCACCCTCGGCCATGGCCATCTTGGCGAGGTTGATGATGCCGACGATCCCGTTCTCGACCCAGTAGAGCCCAAGCACGAGGCCGACCTGCCAGTCGAGCAGGAGCACGCCGACGAGCGGGATGAGGTTGCCGAGGACGAGGGCACCGACCGCCGCGCCGGACGAGTGCGAGAGCCGCTGGGCTCGCCTGGCGGCGTCGAATATCCAGCCGACGGCGGCGGGATCAGCCACGGCGGTCCCCGTGCCGCTTGACCGGGTGCACCTCGAGATCGGTCATCGCGAGCGGGTCAGCGTGCCTCGGGCTCGACGACCGGCAAGCGCCGGCCCTGGACGACCCCGAGGTGCTCAGGCATGCCCGGTGCCCGGGGCGGTACGACGTGGGCGACCCGGGCCAGGGCCTTCGGGTCTGGGGTCAGGAGGTGGTCGATGGCGCCAGGCTCCAGGGCTCGGACGACGGCGACCTCATCACAGGCATTGCGGAATGGGCAGCGCGCGCAATCGCCCCAGACCTTCTGGTAGAGCACGCCGCGGTCGACGGCCGTGAAGCCATGCCCCACGAACCAGGGCTCGACGCGGGTCAGAGCGAAGAGGACCTTGACGCCGTAACGCGACGCCTCGTGCGCGACGGCCTCGACCAACCGGCCGCCGTACCCTCGGCCGCTGGCGCCGCTATCGACCGCCAACGAACGGACCTCGGCAAGGTCGTGCCACCAGATGCGCATGGCCACACAGCCGACGACGCCGCCCTGACGGTCGGTAGCCACCCAGAAGTCGCGGATGCGGTCGTAGATGTCGGCCAGTGGCCTCGGCAACAGGAGGTCCTGGCCGGCGTAGCGGTGGATGAGCGCGTGGATAGCGGGCGCGTCTTCGGCCCTGGCGCGTCGGATCACGGCCGCGGGCGCTCGGGCGGTCGATCGGTGCCGCCAGGCGCGGAGGTCTCCTCTTTCCCGGCCAGGGGGTCGATGCCCTCGAAGACCTGCCAGCTCCAGCGGTCCTCACCGGCCAGCAAGGCGCGCGTCCGATTGATCTCGCCGGCGTGGTAGACGTCGTGCTCGAGCAGCACCGACAGCAGCCAGCGGGTCTCGCGGAGCTCGCCCCAATTCGCGGGGCGCGCGAAGAGCAGGTCGTCGTCGGTCAGGTCGCGGACGTGGGCCATGAGCAGCGCGTGCGACGTCCGGAGCCAATCGAGGGTCTCGGCCATCGGCGCGTCGAACTCCGACCACGGCGCGACCTCAGGGCTCTCCCACGTCAGCCGTCCGTCCTCGAAGGCGTAGTTCGCGTACATGACCTTGCAGCTGGCGACGTGGACCGCGATCGAGCAGATCGTTCGGACCGAGCCGGGCAGCCGTCACTCCCACAGGACCGGTTCGTCCGACGCCAGCTTGGGCCTCTTCGCCTGTGACTCGGCCGTGGGGTCGCTGCCCGCGCCCGAGAAGGCATCTTCCATGAGGTACGCCAGCAGCTCGATCTCGGACATGTGGCCACGATACCAATCCCTGCGGATCGAGCCCTCCCAGCGTGGTCGCATCTCCGTCCCAACGCCCGCCCGGGTCGGGTCCTCGGCACGACCGGTCCCGAGCCTCAGGACTAGAATGCCGGGCGTGACCGAGACGGCGAAGGCGGACTCCACGGTGACGGTGGCGCAGGCGCCGACACCGGAGCCCACGACGAACGACGCTCGACCCTATTCCCCTGGCCTCGAGGGTGTCGTGGCCGGCGAGACGAGCATCGCCCTCGTGGACGGCGCCGCTGGTCGGCTGCTCTACCGTGGCTACGCCATCGGCGACCTCGTCGAGCACGGCTCCTATGCGCAGGTGGCGGAGCTGCTCTGGACGGGCACGTGGCCGGCCCACGCCGATCTGCCGTGCTCGCCGCTGCCCGCCGATGTGGAGACGGCCCTACGGCTGCTCCCGGCGGACGCACACCCGATGGATGCCCTGCGCACCGGTATCAGCGCCTGGGGCGCCAGGCAGCTCATGGCCTGGCCGCCGACGGTCGAACAGGCCCGGGCCGTGACGGCCATCGCGCCGACGGTCCTGGCCGCCTTCGCGCGCATCCGCCAGGGGCTCGAGCCGGTGGCGCCCGACCCGTCGCTCGGCCTCGCCGCGGGCTTCCTCTACCAGCTCCGCGACCGTCGCCCGGACGCCGCCTCCGCTCGAGCGCTGGATGCCTACTTCATCGTCGGCGCCGAGCACGGCTTCAACGCCTCGACCTTCGCCGCGCTCGTCATCACCTCGACCAAGAGCGACCTCGTGAGCGGCATCTGTGGCGCCATCGGCGCCCTCAAGGGTCCGCTCCACGGGGGAGCGCCATCGGAGGTCGTGGACCAGCTCAACCAGATCGGGACGCCCGAGCATGCCGAAGCCTGGCTGCGCGACGCGGTCGGACGGGGCGAGCGGCTGATGGGCTTCGGGCACCGCGTCTACAAGGCCTATGACCCTCGCGCAGCAGCGCTGCGGAAGGTGGCCGAGACGATGAGCGGCATGGCCGACTGGCTCGACTTGGCCGTCGCGGTCGAGGACGTCGCCCTGCGCGTGCTGGCGGAGATGAAGCCGGACCGCATCCTCAAGACCAATGTCGAGTACTACGCGGCGGCGGTGCTCCAGGGCGTGGGCTTGCCGCCCGACCTCTTCCCGGCCACCTTCGCCCTCGCTCGCCACGCTGGCTGGACGGCGCACTGCATCGAGTACGCGGCGGACAGTCGGCTGATCCGACCGGACGTCGTCTACACCGGACCAGCGGAGCGGCCGCTGCCCGTCGGTTGACCCGCCCTCAGCTGACGGGCGCCTTGACGTCGGCCGCGTCGACGACGGTGAGCGGGAGCCGGTCCACCAGCGGGTCGGTCCACGCCCAGGCCGAGCCCTGGCGAGCGGCCTCGGTCACCAGCGGCAGGCCGAAGATCTTGATGAAGCCGACCGCACTGGCGTGGTCGAAGCGGTCCTCCGCCTCGTAGGTGGCCAGGGCCCGGTCGTAGAGTGAGAGGTCGCTGCGTCGCCCGACCACAGCCAGCGACCCGCGGTCGAGGCGCAGGCGGACCTCGCCGTCGACCACGCGCTGCGTCGAGCGGACGTACCCGCGCAGGTCGCGATGCAGGGCACTGAACCAGAGGCCGTCGTAGGTCGCCTGGGCCAGCTCGTCGGCCACGAAACGGTTGAAGCGGAGTTGCTCCTTCGAAAGCGTCAGGCCCTCGAGGGCGCGATGTGCGGTGTGCAGGATGGCGGCCGCGGGCGCTTCGTAGATCTCGCGGCTCTTGATGCCCACCAGGCGGTCCTCGACGTGGTCGATGCGCCCGACGCCGTGCTTGCCGCCAAGCTCGGTCAGGCCGTCGACGATGGCCACGGGGTTGGTCGCGATGCCATCGAGGGCGGTGGGAACGCCACCGCCGAAGGTGACCGTGACCTCGGCCGGCACGGTCGGCGCAGCGGCCGGATCGACCGTCCACTGGTAGACGTCCGCGGGCGGCGCGGTCCAGGGGTCCTCGAGCACGCCGGTTTCGATGGAGCGGCCCCAGAGGTGGGCATCGATCGAGTAGGGCGAGGCCTTGGTGATGGGGATCTCGATGCCGCGCGCATCGGCGTACTCGATCTCCTGATCGCGCGAGAGGCCCATCCCCACTCGCATCGGAGCGATGACCTCCAGGGAGGGATCGAGAGCGTGGACGGCGACATCGAAGCGGACCTGATCGTTGCCTTTCCCGGTGCAGCCGTGGGCGACCGCGTCGGCGCCCTCGCGCTGGGCGACCTCGACCAGGAGCTGCGCGATGAGTGGCCGGGCGAGGGCGGTAGCCAGCGGGTAGACGCCCTGGTAGAGCGCGTTGGCCTGCAGGTTCGGCCAGCAGAAGCCGGTCACGAAGCGCTCTCGGGCATCGATGACATACGCTCGTGCTGCGCCGGCACTGATGGCGCGACGTTCCACGCCCTCGCGCAGCGAGCCGCCGCCGACGTCGACGGTCAGGGTCACGACCTCGACGTCGAGCGTCTCCTTCATCCACGAGACGGCGACGGACGTGTCGAGACCGCCTGAGTAGGCGAGGATGACCTTCTTCATGGCTCTGCTCCCAGTGACTCGTTGGGCAGGCCCTGGAGGGCCCGGAATCTTCGGTGCCACCTGGCCAGTCGCGCCTTGTCGGCGAAGAGGACGAGGACGGTGTCGTCGCCCGCCAGCGTGCCCTCCTGCTCGCGCAGGCCCGACTGGTCGATCGCCCGGGCAAGCGTCTGGGCGCTGCCGACCGGCCCACGGAGGACGAGGATCAGGCCGCTCCGCCCGACCGCCACGGGCATCTCGTCGAGCAGGCGGACGAGGCGCCCGTCCGCTTCCGGATCGGGCCCGTTGGCCAGGTCGTCCGGGCTGACATAGAGGTGCCGGTCGCCGCGCACGAGCTTGACCAGGCGCAACTCGGCGACGTCACGCGAGACCGTGGCCTGGGTGACCCTGAAGCCACGCGACGCGAGCTGTTCGACGAGCTCCTCCTGGCTGGCGATCGGCATCCTGGCCACGATCTCGAGGATGGCCCGCTGGCGCGCGCGCTTGGTGACCGAGCCACCGGAAACGGCCATCAGCGCGGTTCCCTGACCGCGCCGGCGCGCACGGTCGTGGACCTGCCGGCGTTCGCGGCCCGGATCGTGTCGTCGGCATCGGGCACGACGTGCGTGCCGAAGTCGCCGTCGGCCAGGGCGCGCTCCAGGGCACGCGGCGCGGCACCGTCGGCGATGACGACCGAGCCCGCCCCCACGCCCGTGACAGCCGAGATGGCGAAGCGGACCTTGGGCACCATGCCCGAGCCGATGGTGCCGTCGGCCACGAGCGCCTCCGCGTCGGCGGCGGCGAGCCTGCCGATCCGCTTGCCGTCGGCGCCGAGCACGCCGTCGGTGTCGGTCAGCAGCACGAGGCGTTCCGCTCCGAGCCCCCTGGCGAGGCCGGCCGCGACGTCGTCGGCGTTGACGTTGCAGACGGTCCCGGTCTCGTCGAGGGCGAGCGGGGCCACAACGGCCACGCGACCGTCCACGAGCAGCGCGTCGAGCAGCGCGCGCCGGACGCCGACGACCGTCGCCACGAGTCCTTTGCCCGGTGATCGCTCAGCGACGAGCAGGCCACCGTCCACGCCGGAGAGGCCGACGGCGTCTGCGCCGCGCTCGCGAAGCGCTGCCACGAGCGCCGTGTTGACGGCCCCACGAAGGACGGCCGCGACGACCTCGATCGAGGCCTCGTCGGTCACCCGGAGGCCATCCTCGAAGCGGGTCGGCAGTCCGAGTCGGGTCAGCCATTCGGTGACCTGGACGCCGCCACCGTGGACGACGACCATCGGCCGCAGTCGCGATAGGGCCGCCACCTCGGTCAGGACCGCCGCCTGGCTGGTTACGGTCGTACCGCCGAGCTTGACGATGACGAGGTCGCTCATGCGCGTCGGCCGTTGCGCTGCATCACGTCGAGTACGCGCTGTTCTCGAGGACGTAGGCCTCGGTCAGGTCGCAGCCGAACGCCTCGGCGCTTGCGCCGCCGCGACCGAGGTCGACTTCGATGAGCAGCTCCGGCGCGTTCATGGCAGCCGACACGGCCGCCGGGTCGAAGGGCAGCGGCACGCCCGAGAAGACTGGGGCGCCGGCCAGGCCGATGGTCAGCGTCGACGGGTCGAGGTCTACCGCCGAGCCATCAGGCCGGAGGGCTGCGCCGGCGGCCGCGGCCACGCGTCCCCAGTTCGGGTCGCGACCGTGGACCGCGGCCTTGAGCAGGCTGCTGGCCACGACCGACCGGGATACGGCCCGAGCGTCGGTCAGGTCGGCGGCACCGGTCACCGCGCAGGTGATGAGGGTGGTGGCCCCTTCCCCATCCGCCGCCTGTTGCCGGGCGAGCGACCGGCAGACGGCGGTCAGGGCGGCCCCCAGCTGCGCCGCCTCCGAGCTTCCCGGGCGTGGCGACTCGGCGTCCGAGGCGCCTGAGGCGAGCACGACGACGGTGTCGTTGGTCGATGTGTCGCCGTCGACGCTGAGCTGCTCGAAGGTCGCCGCGGATGCCTCATGCAGGAGGGAGGACAGGAGCTCGGGTGAGGCGGCCGCGTCGGTCAGGATGACGGCGATCATGGTCGCCATGCGCGGGTGGATCATGCCCACGCCCTTGGCCACGCCTGAGACGCGCACCTGACGCAGCGAGAGGTCATCCGCGGGCAGGGCGACGGTCGTCGTCGCCACCTTGCGCCGCGAGTCCGTGGTCATGATGGCCGACCCGAAGGCCTCCCAGCCCGACGCGTCCTCACGCAGCGCATCGCTGACCAGATGGCCCAGGCCCTCCCGGACGCGATCGACCGGCAGCCGCGTGCCGATGAGGCCGGTCGACGCGGCCAGCGTCTCGAGGATGTCGATGTCCAGCGCGCCGGCGACCGCCTCGGCGACGGCTGCCTGGTCCGCATCACCCGCAGGTCCGGTGGCGGCGTTGGCGCAGCCGCTCGTGACGACCATCGCCCGGGCATGCCCGCCGGTTCGCTCGAGATGACGGCGGCTGAGTCGGACCGGCGCCGCCTGCACGAGGTTGGCGGTGAAGACGGCGGCTGCCGTGGCCGGCTCCGGACCGGGCACCACGATGAGCCCCAGATCGGGCCGACCACTGGACTTGATGCCAGCGCTCAGGCCTCCGGCGCGAAAGCCTGCCGGCAGCTCGGGTCGCTCCTCGACGCTTGGTCGCTCCTCGACGCTTGGCGTGCTCATGACGGCCCGCTCACGGATAGAGCGGAAGCTGATCGAGGCCGGTCGACTCGGGCTGGCCGGTGGCCAGGTTGAAGGCCTGGACCGCCTGGCCGGCGGCGCCCTTGACCAGGTTGTCGATCGCGCCGATGGCCACGATCCGACCACTCCGATCGTCGATTCGCGCGAAGACGCGGCAGAGGTTGGCGCCGGTCGTCGTCTTCGTCGCGGGCGGCGTATGGGCGATCGACACGAAGGGCTCGTCGGCGTACGCGGCAGCGTAGATGGCGTCCACATCGGCCTGATCCGTCGGGCGGGTGGGGCGGACGTAGGCAGTCGACAGGAGGCCCCGCGTCATGGGCACCAGGTGGGGCGTGAAGACGAGCCCGGCCAACGCCGCCTCGCCGACGCCCAGGAGGTGGAGCTCTTGGCGGATCTCCGCGTAGTGCCGGTGACCGCCGAGGCCGTAGGCACGGACCGACTCATCGACCTCGCTGAAGTGAGTCTCGAGCTTGGGCTCACGACCGGCGCCGCTGACACCGCTCTTGGCGTCTACGACGACGTCCCCGATCAGCCCGGCGCGAGCGAGCGGCGCCAGGGCCAGCAGGGTGGCGGTCGGATAGCAGCCGGGCGAGGCGATGAGTCGAGCGCCGGCGAGGGACGCCCGATGGAGCTCTGGCAGGCCGTACACGGCGGCGGGGATGGCACCACGATCTCGGGTCGCCTGCAGACCGGCGCCTTCCGGCAGTAGCTCCGGCGTGGGGTGCTCGAAGCCGTACCACGTCGGGTAGTCGGCAGGATCGGAAAGCCGGAAGTCGGAGCCGAGGTCGATGACCAGGAGCCCGTGCTCGAGGAGGGTCGGCGCCACGGCCGCCGACTGACCGTGCGGCAGGGCCACGAAGACCGCGTCGAGGTCGTTCGGGTCCGGCAGCTCCCCGTCGATGCGGTGGCCGGTCTCGGCGAGGTGCGCGAAGGCGTCACCGACGGGCAGACCGTCGCGGTTCCGCGCCGACAGGCCCACGATCCGCACGCCGGGGTGCCGCTCGAGGATCCGCACGAGCTCCGCCCCGACATACCCGGTCGCCCCGAGCACGCCGATGCGGATCGGCGACGGCGGCACCGAGCGCGACGACGTCCGGGCGGACGGCTCCGGGACGTCAGTCGCGACCGAAGTCGCGGCCTCGGCGAGCGCCGCCGGTGCCCCTCGGGGGTTGGTGGGAGTCGTGCTCATCGGTGCATGAGTATACCGACGCGTGAATATTCATGCACCCGTCACTCGGAAGGCGCGCTCGAAAGGAGTGGCGACCCAGCCGGGACCGCGGGGTCGGCCGATTCCTCGTCGACGGCGAAGACTTCGACGGGCTCCGCGCGGCCTCGAACGGCGACAGGTCCGAGCGAGCGGAAGCCGCGCTGGTCAGATACCTGACTGGCCGTCTCGGCGCTCACCAGGAGCGAGGATCCCAGCTCGGGACTGAGCTCTTGAAGACGGGCGGCGAGGTTGACCGGATCGCCGATGACCGTGTACTCGAGCTTGCGCGTGCTGCCCACGTTGCCCGCCACGATCTCACCGGTCGCCACCCCGAAGCCAACGCGCAGCTCAGGCATCTCGGCAGCCGCCTGCTCGGCATTGAACGCGCGGAGCGCCGCTCGCATGCGCTGAGCGGCTCGGACGGCCTGCGTCGCATGGTCGTCGCTCGGATTGAGCGGTGAGCCGAAGATCGCAAGGAGGCTATCGCCTCCGAACTTGTTGACGATACCGCCCTCCGCCTCGACGGCGGCCAGCATCCGATCGAAGTATCGATTGAGCGTGCCGATGAGCCGCGTCGGCGGCAGTACCTCGGCGAGCGCCGTGAAGCGGCGGATGTCCGCGAAGAGGACCGTGCAGCGGATGACCTGTCCCTCGAGGTGGCCCTCCTGTTCGATGGCCAGCCTCGCTACTTCCGGGCTCACGTATTGGCCGAAGAGGTCACGGACCATCGCCTCGCGACGCAGGCCGGCGACCATGCGGTTGAAGGCAGCCGCCAGGTGGCCGATCTCGTCGTCCCTCGTGATCGAGGCCGTGGCTTCCAGGTCCCCCGTCTCGACACGGTGCATCGACGCCTCGAGGGACCGGACCGGGCGGATGATCGTGCGCCCGAAGTAGAGCGCCGCCCCGACGCTGATGATCAGGCTTGCACCAGCCACGGCGAGCTCGAGGGCGAAGATCGGGATGCCGCCGATCGACTCTCCGGAGGCCGCGGCTTCCGCCGATTCCCCGCTCTCCACACCGCCTTCCTGGTGTGCGGCCGGCGGCCCTCCGGCCGCCTCGCTGAGCGAGAGGGCGGCGAGCACGCCGATCGGCACGAAGCTGACGAGGATGAAGGCGAGGACCAGCCGGACCAGGATCGACGATCGTGCCCTCGAGTCCGGCCGATCCGCCTCCATGCTCTCGTGTGGTTCGCTCATCGCGCGGTCAAGACTACTACCGAGGCATGCGGCTCAGGCTCTAGGCCGAACGTCGCCGCTACCAGCGAGCGCTAGCCCGCGTCCGGTGCGAGGACGACCAGGTGGCCGTGCGGACCGGTCTCGGCGACGACGACAGGCTCGGCGTCGCCGAGCCGGAACCGGTGCGCGATGACGACGTCGCCTGAGGCAAGCTGGGCAGTGACCGGGCAATAGCGGGTGACGGAGAGCTCGATCGCGCGGCGCACGGCCTGTGCGTCGATCCATTCGCCCTCGATGCGGTGGAGGACGTCGATGCGCCAGAAGGAACGCGGATGCTCTTCTCGCTGGTCGCCGCTGACCTCGATGACGTAGGCCCCGACCGGCTGTCGCTTCTTGCGCAGGATCGAGGCCACGTCGGCGCCGGTGCAGGTGCCGAGCGCCACCAGGAGCGCCTCGCTCGGGCGCAGTCCCGCCTGGTCCTCGTCGCCGGCGACCTCGACGCGCCCGCCGAGCGCGCTGGTGGCCTCGAACCCGAGGCCGCCCGTCCAGGTGACCTGGACCGCCTTGCCCGGCAGGCGGACAGGCTGCTCCGGCACGGGCGAGGCCCCGCTCAGGCCTGATCGGCCGCGAGGCAGGCGGCGCAGCGACCGGTGACCGTGAGGTGGGAGAGGTCGACGGCGAAGCCGCGTCCCGTGCGCATCGCCTCGACCAGGGCCGCCGCCTCCTCGGCGTCGATCTCCCAGCTGCTGCCGCAGTTGCGGCAATGGAGATGGCCGTGATCGGCGAGGGGTTGGACGTGGAACTCCTCCCGTCCGTCGGCACCGTGGTGATGCCGGACCAGACCCAGGTCCTCGAGCACATCCAGCGTGCGATAGACGGTCGACGGGATGGTCGTCGGGTCCAGCTCCCGACAGCGCTCGACGAGCTCAGCTCCCGTCACGTGCCCGTCGGTTCGCGACAAGACCTCGATGAGCGTTCGGCGCTGCGGCGTCCAGCGCAGGCCACGCGCGTGGAGCGCGTCGCGAACGCCGTCCCAGCCGGTAGCCGTTCGACTCGGTCCGGGGGATCGCTCGGTGCTCACCATGCGACCGAGTATAGGTGCGTGGTCCTTCCTGCCAGGGTGCCCGGACCGCGGCCTGTGTGCCGGGCCCTCGTACTCAAGAGATCGGGACGGGCACCGCTTCCGCGGCGACTGCCGCCGCGGTCAGGAACTGCTCGTGGTAGAGCCGGGCGTACAGGCCGTCCTGGGCGAGCAGTTCGCGGTGCGTGCCACGTTCCACGATGCGCCCGCGCTCGAAGACGAGGATCAGGTCGGCGCGCAGGATGGTCGACAGACGGTGGGCGATGGCGAGCGTCGTCCGCCCAGCCTCGGCCCGCTCGAGGGCCGCCTGGATGAGCCGCTCGCTGACGGTGTCGAGCGCCGACGTGGCCTCGTCGAGGATGAGCACGCGGGGATCCTTGAGCAGGACGCGGGCGATCGCGATGCGCTGCTTCTCACCGCCCGAGAGCTTGTAACCCCGCTCGCCGACGATCGTGTCGTAGCCCTCGGGCAGCTCCATGATCCGGTCGTGGATGGCGGCCGCGCGAGACGCTGCCTCGAGCTCTGGCTGGTCGGCCTCTGGCTTGGCGTAGAGGAGGTTGTCGCGGACCGAGGCGTGGAACAGGTAGGTCTCCTGGGTCACGAAGCCGATCACGCGGCCGAGCGATTCGAGCGACAGGTCACGGATGTCGTGCCCGTCGAGCTCGATGACGCCCCCGTCTACGTCGTACAGGCGCGGCAGCAGGTAGGTCGTGGTCGTCTTGCCAGCCCCCGACGGACCGACGAGCGCCACCAGCTGGCCCGCCTTGGCCTCGAAGTCGACGCCATCGACCCCGAACGGCGCGATGGGTTCGGCCAACCCGGGCGCCGCCCCGACCTCCGAGGCCACGGTGGCCTCGGCTCCGCTCCCGTCGATCCCCCCGATCACGGCGGCGGCTTCGGCCTCCGCCTCGACGGCGGCTCCGGCGCCTGCCCCGGCCGCCGCGACCGCCGCCGCCACGTCGACATCCGCCGTCTCGGGTGCCGTCGCGGTGGCAGGTGGTGGCGTCGTCCGATATCGGAAGCGAACATCGCGATAGCGCACGTCGCCGCGGACGCTGGACGGATCCAGCTCCAGGGCATCGGCCGCGTCGGTGATCTCCGGCTTGAGGTCGAGGTAGGCGAAGATCCGGTCGAAGAGGGCCAGTGCGCCCTGGACCTCGACATGCACGTTGAGGAGCTGGCCGAGCGGGAAGAAGAGGCGGCTCTGGAGGGTCGTGAAGGCCACGATGTCGCCGATCGTCGGGGCGTTCGAAACGCCTGCGAAGATGAGGGCACCTGCCAGCCAATAGACGAACGCCGGCATGATGCTGAAGATCGTGCCCACGATCATGAAGAACCAGCGGCCGACCATGCTCTGGCGGATCTGGAGCGCGGCCAGCCTGGCGTTGGCGACCCGGAATCGCTCGACCGATGCGGTCTGCTGGCCGAACGTCTTGGAGAGCAGGATGCCGCTCACGCTGAGCGTCTCCTGGGTGATGGCGCTGACGTCGGCCATCGTCTCCTGGGTCTCGGTGCTGATGCTGCGGCGGACCTTGCCCACGCGGTAGGTGAGCCACATGAAGAAGGGCAGCACGACGAGCGAGAGCAATGTCAGCTGCCACGACAGGATGAACATGGCGATGATGGTCGTGACCGTGATGATCAGGTTGCTGACCACGGAGCTGGCCGTGTCGGTGACCACACCCTGGACGCCCCCGACGTCGTTGGCCAGCCGGCTCTGGATCTCGCCCGTCCGGGTCTCGGCGAAGAAGCGCAGCGGCATCTTCTGGAGGTGCGCGTAGAGGGCGTTGCGCAGGTCCTGCATGACCCGCTGCCCGATCACGTTGTTCCAGTACGACTGCCCGACCCCGATCAAGCCGCTGACGATGGGCACGATGATCATCAGGGCCACGAAGAGGTTCAGTTCCGTCCAGCTCTGCGAGGGGATCGCATCGTCGATGAGCAGCTTGAGCAGGAGCGGGTTGATGAGGCCCAGGAGGCTGGTCACGACGATGGCCGCGAGGACGACCATGACCTGCCAGCGGTATGGCCGGAAGAAGGCCGCGATGCGCCGGATCGTGGCGCCTCGCCGCTCCTTCGGCACGCGCTCAGCCGGCTCGTCGGGCACTCCGAACGGCCCGCCGCGCATGCCCCGCGGTCCGAAGCCCATCAGGCCGTGCCCTCTAGGGCTGGCCGCGGCTCGGTCGCGCCACGGCCCCCGTCGCCGTCGCTCTCGCTGCCTGGCGCCGCGGTCTCGAGGTCGCGGTCGGCCAGGCGGCGCCAGCGGGTCGCGAAGAGCCAGGCAAGCAGGTAGAGCACGGCGACCAACGGCAGGAGCGCGCGATAGCCGGTCAGCAGGGCGAGGTACTCGAGGGCGCCTCCGACCATCGCGCCGAGCAGGTTGCTGGCGAAGGCCATGTCGGCTGTGGCCGTGTCGCGGAACGAGTGGCTGAAGACGAGGTTGGCGAAGAAGACCGGCGTGAAGGCGAGGGCGGCGGCGATGACGTAGCGCAGCCAGGGCGGGTCGATGAGCAGCTGCTCCGGCGGCAGCAGGAAGGCGACCCCGAGGGCCACGAAGAGCCCGACGTAGAAGACGCTCGGGTGCCGGATGGGGAAGCGCGCGTTGATCAGGATGGCCACCAGGACGCTGGCCAGGATGGCGAAGAAAGCCAGGGCATTGACGATCCACGTCGTCCCGAAGAGCAGGCTGAAGCTAACCAGGCTGCGCGTCTCGAGCAGCAGGAAGGCCATGCCGAGGACGAAGAAGTGCGGGCTGAAGCGCCGGATCGAGGTGCCGGTGGCCCGGGCCGCGCCGAGCACGGCGACCAGCGCGAAGCCAAGGATGATGGCCAGCGCGACCAGGTAGTAGGGCGCCACGAAGCCGGTCCGCAGGTACAGGAACGGCCAGTCGTCGGTCGCTGGTCGCGGCTTGGGCGCTCCTGGGTCGGGCACCTCGCTGACGCCGTCTCCGGGCGGCACGCCGCCGACCGCGGCCACGCCCGGACCCGCGGCGAGGGCCGCCTGGACGTTCGAATAGGTGCGCACGAGCGGCGGTGCACCGAAGGCATCGGCCAGCATGCGCTCGAGCTTGGCGACCAGCCAGGGTTCGCGGTAGTAGTTGTAGAGCACGAAGATGCCGCCCGGCTTGAGGTGGTCGCGCACGCTGGCAAAGGCCTCCTCGGTGAACAGGAACGACTCGAGGCGGATGTTGGCGGCGGTGCTCACCAGCGTCAGGGAGTCCGGCAGCGCGAAGACGACGAGGTCGTACTGCTGGTCGGTGGTCCGGAGGTGGGCCCGGCCGTCGTTGACGATGCGCGTCACTCGCGGGTCGTCATACGGTCGGTCGGGGTGCTCGTCGACCCCGATCTGCTGGATGGCCGGATCGATCTCCACGGCATCGACGTGGCTGGCGCCGCGATCGAGCGCAACGGCCACGTCCGTGCCACTGCCGGCTCCCACGATGAGCACGTCGTCGAAGGTGCGGCCCGGGAACCACTCGTAGACCTGGTCGTAGAACGGCTCCTTGGGCGCCGGCGAGCCGTCCCGGTGGGTCGGGTCGACGAGCGGATGGAGGGCCTGGTGCGGGATGCCGTTGACGTTGACGTTCAACACGCCATCCGATAAGCGGTAGGTAGTGATCCGGTAGTAGGGCGACCAGATGTCGCCACTGCCGGCCTGGATGGCCACCGCGTAGATGACGCCGACCATCGCGAGACCACCGACGATCGACCACGCCGTCATCCCGCCGCCGAGGGCGATGAGCAGGACGAGGATGGCCACGACGATGAACCACACGACCGGGTTCGTGCCCGCGGCCGAGAGCGCCGTGAAGCCGAGGATGCCGACCATCGAGCCGACGATGTCGATGGCGTATGCGTGCAGCGGTCGCATGGCGCGGAAGAGCGGGCCGAGCGGCAGCGCGAGCGCCGCCATGACCGCGGCCACGAGCGCGACCACGAGCGGCAGGACGATGAAGTTGACGTCGGCGGCCGTGTTCTCGGCGAGGCCGAAGAAGAGCTCGTCCTGAGAGTTGATCTGGACGTTGAGCTGGGCCGAGAAGACGATGGCCACGACCACGAACAGGAGCCAGGTGAAGGGCGAGAACGGCAGCCGCCAGCCCTTGCGGCCGAGGAGGATGCCGACGCCGATGCCCAGGAAGCTGGCCATCAGCAGGAAGTTGCTGAAGAAGCCGACATAGCGGACGTTGGCCGGGATCCAGCGGATGAGGAGCAGCTCGACGAAGAGGAGCGTCGCGCTCGTCAGGAAGAGCCGGACGCGCGGATCGGCCAGTGCCTTGACCCGGAAGAGGACGCGCCGAGGCTCGGGCAGGACGCGAGACGCGCTGGTCACCAGGCGGTCGAGGTCGCCGCCACGGTCAGGCCGACCGACTCCAGCCAACGCTCCGCATCGATGGCCGCGCGACACCCGTCCCCGGCGGCGGTGACCGCCTGCCGGTAGCGGTGGTCGTGGACGTCGCCGGCCACGAAGACGCCCTCGACCTTGGTGGCCGTCTGGTCGTGGACCACGAGGTACCCCTTCGGGTCGACCTCCAGCCAGTCGCGAAAGACCTCCGTATTGGGCTTGTGGCCGATGGCCACGAAGAGCCCGTCCATCGGCTCCTCCGACTCCTCGCCAGACACCGTGTCCCGCAGTCGCAGGCCGCTCACGACGTCGACGCCAAGGACCTCGGCCACCTGGCTATTCCAGCGCACGTCGATCTTGGGGTCCCGCAACGCGCGATCGCGCATGATCTTGGAGCCGCGGAAGTCATCTCGTCGGTGGATCATCGTGACTCGGTCGGCGAACTTGGTCAGGAAGGTCGCCTCCTCGAGCGCAGAATCGCCGCCGCCGACGACCGCCACATGCTTGTTGCGGAAGAAGAAGCCGTCGCAGGTCGCGCAGGCGCTTACGCCTCGACCGCGCAGCCGCGTCTCGCTCTCGAGGCCGAGCCAGATGGCCGATGCACCGGTGGCGATGATGACCGCCTCGGCACGGTGTTCGACCCCACCCGCCCAGAGTCGGAAGGGCCGTTCGCTGAAGTCCACGCGCTCGATGTCCTTGTCGACGAATCGGCTCCCGAAGCGCGCTGCCTGCTTGCGAAAGAGGTCCATCAGCTCCGGCCCCTGGATGCCATCCGGGAAGCCCGGATAGTTCTCGACGTCGCTGGTGATCATCAACTGGCCGCCTGGCACGTAGCCGGCGATGACCAGCGGCTCCAGGTTGGCGCGGGCGGCGTAGATGGCCGCCGTCAGGCCTGCCGGGCCGGATCCGACGATGACGACCTTGTTCGTGGCGCCTGAGCCCTCGCTCGGTTCGGTGTGGGCCGGGTCGGTCGGCTCGAGGAGCGGCTCGCTGACGGGGGCGATGGTCGGGGACGCGCCTGCGGGTCTCGTCACGGGGACGGCCCCGGCTGCTCCTTCGTCGATCATCTCGATGCCGGAGAACCCCTTGAACTCGTTGACCATGCACCTATCCTAGCACGCCGTCCGCATACTCCCCGGGAGTATCAGAGAGCTCCGGACGCTGGGCTGTAGTGTGCCACGCGCCGTTCAGGAGCCGTCCGCGGGCCTCTCAGCGAGACCACGCGTCCGGCGGTCGCCTGCTCCAGGTGCGCCGCGGAGCCTATCGCTCAGGGGAAGAGGTCGGCCGCGCGATCCATCAGCACGTCGTCGATCACGGAACCGGCACCGGGTGGCAGGGTCGCGCCACGGACCAGGACCACCGGTCGCGAGCTGGTCTTTCCCGAGGCGAGCTCGGCGGCCGAAGCGATCTCGTCGGCAACGGCGACGATAGTGGCGCGCATGATCCGACCGCCCGTATCGGGGTGACCGCGCTGGTCGTCCAGAGGTCCGAATCCGGCCACGCCGAGGGCGACATCCACGATGCCCCAGCGCCAGGGTCGGCCGAAGGAGTCGCTGATGACAACGGCTGGCATGCGATCTCGTCCCACGTCCATCAGCTCGCCGAGTCGGACGCGGATCTCGCGAGCCGAGCGGTCCGGGTCCTCGGGCAGGAGCGTGACGGTGTCCGGCGCCACGTTCGAGGCGTCCACCCCACCGTTGGCGCAAACGAAGCCTTGCCGAGTGCGCGTGATGATCACGCCGCGCTCCATGCGCACGATCGCCGCTGCCTCGCGCATGACGACCTCGACCTGCCGCGGGTCGCGCCCCCATCGTTCAGCGAACGTGACAGCCTCGGCGCGCGGAGAGACCGTACGCAGGTCCACGATCGCGCCTTCTGCCTTGGATACGACCTTCTGCGTGACCACCAGGACGTCGCCCGCAGTCGGGGCCAGCTCCGGCTCGACGGCCACGGCGGCCCGCCAGGCGTCGGCGATGAGGGCGGGCAGGTCGTCGCCCGGCCGTACCTCGGGGAGCGGCGGTAGCGCGACGGCGAGGATCCGGTCGCTCATCGCTGGTTCAGCTCGTGGCTGCTGAAGCAGGCGCCAAGAGGCCGGCGAGTCGCTCGGCTCCCAGGAGCGCCAGGTCGTCAGGAGTATCGAGATCGAAGCCCAAGGCGGCGTCCACCACCAGCTGCGTGGAAGCACCGGCGGCTTCGGCGGCCCGCAGGTGTCGCTCGAGGCTGCCGGGCCCGAAGCCTGGCGCGATCGCGTCGGGTGGCGAGAGGAGGAGTGCGTTGGTGCCGCTCCGCGCATCGGCCGGGGCGACGATGACGACAGGCTGGCCGGCACCGGCCGCGAGGGCGGCGTCGGCAGCCTCGAGGAGCGCCTCGAGAGAGGTGACCTCGAGCACCGGCAGGTCACCGGGCAGGATCAGGATCGCCGTGGCACCCTGGCCCGCGGCGATGCCGCAGGCGGCCAGGATTCCCTCGTTGAGGCCCGCATCGGCCTGGAGCAGCGGTCTGCCGCCGGCCGCACGAGCGATGGGCATGACCGCCGGGTCCGGACTGACGACGTGGATCGCGTCCGCACAACCCCAGGTCGCGACCACCTCGAGCGTCCGACGGAGAAGGCCGCCGATGAGCGCTTCCCGCACCTCGGGGCCGAGGACCGGACTCAGGCGCCGCTTGCCATCCGCGAGGGCGCGCACGGGCACGATGACATGGAGATGCGCAAGGTCGGCGAGGCGTCGTTCCGGCACGAGGGGATGGTAGGCGACGGCACCGCTCGGGTCTCGGGGCGCCCTTGCGGATGGCGCCCTGCCATCGCATGCTGCGCCGATCATGGGGTCCGTATTCGCGATCGCTATGGTGGTCTGCGCCGACTGGGGTGATCCGTGGGCAGCAGGCTGACCGCCGTCGGCAGCGGGCTGACCGGCCGCGGTGGCTGGACGGTCAGGGCAGCACGTCGCTCCGACGTGGAAGCCATACGAGCCGTCGCGTGGTCGGCCTGGCGAGACACATACGACGGGCTGCTCCGTGCGGCGACCATCGAGGCGTTCATCGAACACGCATACTCGGTCGAGAGCGTCGAACGGCGGATCATGGGGATCTTCCTGGTCGTCGGGGATGACCATCACGTCATCGCGTTCGCCAACGCGGTGCAGGACGCCGATCGTCTGAACCTGGCGGCGATCTACGCCCTGCCCGAGCGGCGTGGGCGGGGCGCGGGCACGATGCTCCTGGCGGGGCTTCGGTCGCAGTTCCCACGGTTGCCGATCGCCGCGGACGTGCTCGTCGGCAACCGGAAGGGCGAGGTCTTCTACGAGCGGCGAGGCTTCACGCCCCGCGAGACCATCGAAGCCGTGTTGTTCGGCGAGCGCCTCGTCGAGCGGCGCTGGTGGTTGCCGTCCCCGGCAGCGTCAGATGCCGCCGACCAGGCCCGCCGAGGGATGCGGCCGAACCCGGCCTAAGGCGTCGCGAACGTGAGCACGATCCGCGCGAGCTCGCGTCGGTCGTCGTCCGACTGCATGAGTGTCTGAGCGGTGCGCACGGCCAGGCCCAGCTGCGCGATGGCGTCGGTCTGGCCGGCGTCGACGTCGTCGATGACGATGCCGTCGAGCAGGCCCGGGTAGCGCTCCACGTAGTGCCTGGCGACGCCCACCGCGGACGCCTCGCCGCCGAGCGTCACGAACATGCGATCGGCCGGGCCGCGGACGGCGGCGCCGCCGATGATGGGGCTGACAGCGACCAGCGGGGCCGGCGCCTCGAGGAGCGCTTCGAGCATCCGGGGCACCGCCAGGATCGGCCCCACGCTCACGAATGGGTTCGATGGCGCGATCAGGATCCGGTCGGCAGCCGCGATGGCATGGAGGGCCTCGTGGCTCGCTTCGGCGGCCTCGATGCCGTGGATGTGGACCTCGTGGACGTCGATGGCATGCTGCCGGCGCACGAA
>JBEVDC010000040.1:0-2827 GCA_040514195.1 Candidatus Limnocylindrales bacterium
GCGCTCCGGGCCATCGGCCTGGGCGTCCGAGTCGAGGCCGTCCAGGCCTTCGAGGCTTCACTGGCGCCGCAGGCCGGCGGTCTCCTCGTGGGCGTGTCGCACGAGGGCGGCACGGCCGCGACGAACGGTGCCCTCGAGGCGGCCCGCGCCGCGGCGGCCGCGACGGCGCTGCTGACGGTCAGCGACCGATCCCCCGGTGCCGGGCTGGTCGACGTCGTGGTGGCGACCGACGAGGCAGACCAGAGCTGGTGCCACACAGTGGGCTACCTCTCGCCGATCCTCGCCGCCCTGGCCGTGGCCGGCCACGTGACCGGCGTCCACCCCGCACCATCCGAGGTCCGCACGTCGCTCGCGGCTGGCCTCGATCAGGCGTCAGCCGCCGAGTCGATCGCGGCGCGACTGGCGGACGCGAGCACGATCCTGACCGTCGCTTCCGGCGCCGACCGCCCTGCCGCGCGGGAGCTGGCGCTCAAGATCGAGGAGGCGACGTGGCTCCCGACCACCATGCGCGACCTCGAGACGCTTCTCCATGGCCACCTGCCAGCGACCGGCCCGCAGACCGGGCTCGTCCTCCTGCTCGCCGACACGGACCACCTCGACCGACGGGCGGGCCGCACCGACCAGGCGCTGGCGGCCGCGCAAGCCCTCGGGCTGCGGTCGGCAGCCATCCTGAGCGCGGAGGCCGCAGCCGTGCTCGGGCCGGCTACCCTCTCTGCCGGACGCCTCGTCGCGCATCGACCGGCCATCACCGGACCTGGCGCTGCAGCGATCGCCACGGCCACGCCGCTCCAGCTTCTCACGGAGCGGCTGGCCCGCGCGCGGGGCACGAACCCCGATGCGATCCGTCGCCAGGACGCGCGCTATCGCGGGGCCGCAGGCCTCCACTGAAGGAGCGCTTCGAGCGGGTTCGAGAGGCCAGGATCGCCGCCTGGCTCAGCCCGAAGTCAGTCGGACCAGGCCTCGTCGGTCGGACGACCCGAGCGTTCGAGGCCATCGAGGATGTCCGACAGCACCCGCACGAACGACTCACGGTCAGCCGGCGGGATGGCCGACAGGAAGTGCATGTTCACGCCGCGGAGGTGCGTCGGTGAGGCGGCCTGCAGGCGCTCGTAGCCTGCGTCGGTCAGGACGGCGAAGGCGCCACGAGCATCCGTCGAGCACGCCACTCGCTCGACGTAGCCGCCGGCTTCGAGGCGATCGACCAGTCGGCTGATGCCACTCCGGGTCAGGATCATGCGATCAGCCAGCTCGCTCATCCGCAGCCGCCGGCCATCGGCATGGGCCAGCTGGATGAGGGCCTCATAGTCGGCAAGCGACATCGACTCCGCGGCCTCGAGCTCCGACTCCAGCGCCCGCGAAACGGCAGCGTGAGCACGCAAGAAGACGACCCAGGGCAGGAGGCGCGGGTCGATGCGGGCCATGAACGCATCGATGCCACTGGGCGGGCGCCCGGGCGCTGCCTCGGCCTCGGCTGAGGCCTGGCCGTTCTCGGCGGTCGAGGTGGCAGCGACGCTGGTCATGTCGGCGGCATGATACGCGTCCGCGTGGTTGGTTGCCAGCGCAACGAACGGTGCGGGCCCTTGAGCCGGGTCGACGCTGCAGAACGAGCCTATCTGGAAGCGTCGAGGAGATCCCGGACCGCCTGGTTCGGGTCGGTCACTTCAGCCCCGTGCGAGAAGACGAGACGGTCGACGCCCAGATCCACCATCCGCGCGAGGGAGGCGCGAGAGCGCTCGGGATCCGCCGTGAATGCCGGCGGCCCGAGCGTCAGCGTGCCATCGATGCTGCCGACAAGGTCGCCGACCAGAACGAGTGAAGCCGCCTCGTGGAGCAAGCTGATGTGACCCGGCGTGTGCCCAGGGGAATCGAGAACGACCAGGTCGCGCACGCGATCGCCCTCGGAAAGCGGCCTGACCACGCGGCCATCGAGGCGGATCGCGGGGACGTCCAACCTACCGGCCCATAGCGCCGCCTGGGGTGCGCTCGTGGCCGCTTCGGCGAGGCCGCCGACGTGGTCGAAATGGGAGTGAGTGAGGACGACATCGGTGACGTCAGACCATCGCGCACCGATCCGGTCGAGCGCCGAACCCATCGCCTCGAGCGTCCCAGGCAGTCCGACGTCGACGAGCACGATGCCGTCTGTACAGGCGATGACGAAACTGCGGACCTCGAGTGTTTCGGGTTCGGGCCCGACCACCCCGGCCGGCATCTGAGCCAGGATGACGACCGGCTCGATCGCCGGCGAAGAAAGATCGGCCATCGGGGTACCTCCTCGGTCGCACGCCGCACGGTGTGCGTCGCGATGTCATCGGCCCGTTTTGGGATCGCCCGGTGAGGCATCCGGTCGCAGTTTCGGGGACCGGCTCGTCTTCGAGGACGGCTTAGCTGCCTTCGGCCGTTTGGATGTTGGGGGTGGGGGCTTACGTCCTTTGCCCGTCGACCGCCCTGGCTTGGCGCCAGGCGCCGGCTTTGCCTTCGGGACACCGGCGGCCTCGGCGGCCTCGGCACCCGCAGGTTCGGTCCATGCCCGAGGCTCGCGTGCCTCCCGCCACTCCGCACGGATGCCATCGATGGCTTCGTCGACCGAGGGGACCGTGCCATCCCAGCCGATGCGCGCTGCGAGCTCACCCAGGGCGCCGTCATTGTCGTCGACGACGCGCCAGTCGAGCAGGACGCGGCGCTCGTAGGCGTGGAGCGAAACGGCGAAGCCATCGTCGTGCAGGGCGGCGCATTTGCGCATGCCCTCTCGGCCCGAGACGAGGTCCCGAAAGATGGCCCAGGATCGAGCGTCGCGGGGCAGGTCGAGGGCCTTGGCCACTGGCTGACG
>JBEVDC010000072.1:0-7058 GCA_040514195.1 Candidatus Limnocylindrales bacterium
GCGCTTCGAGGGCGAGGGCGGCCCGGCGGACGGCCCGGACGGTACGGTGGCCATCGAGGTCGAGGGACAGGTCGCCACCATCCGCAGCGGCTCGGTGGCCATCGCCGCCATCACGTCGTGCACCAACACCAGCAACCCGACGGTCATGGTCGGGGCGGGTCTCCTGGCGCGCAATGCCGTCGCCCGTGGCCTGGTGGTGGGTCCGACCGTCAAGACCAGCCTCGCCCCCGGCTCGCGGGTCGTCACCCGGTATCTCGAGGCGGCCGGTCTGATGGCGCCGCTCGGCGCGCTCGGCTTCGACCTCGTGGGCTACGGCTGCACGACCTGCATCGGGAACTCCGGCCCGCTCGACGAGCCGGTCGCACAAGCCGTCGAAGCCCACGGCCTGGTGGTCGCAGCGGTCCTCTCGGGCAACCGCAACTTCGAGGGCCGCATCCATCCCTTGGCCCGGGCCAGCTACCTCGCCAGCCCCCCGCTGGTGGTGGCCTTCGCCCTGGCGGGTCGGGTGGACGTCGACCTGACCCGTGAGCCGCTGGGCATCGGTACCGACGGTCGGCCGGTCATGCTGGCCGAGATCTGGCCCTCGCCCGACGAGGTCCGCTCGACCATCGCGACGTCCGTGTCACCCGATCTCTTCCGCCAGACCTATGCGGCCGTCTTCGACGGCGACGACCGCTGGCGCGCGCTGCCCATCCCCGACGGCGACCGCTACGCGTGGGATCCGGCCTCGACCTACATCGCCGAGCCGCCCTTCTTCCAGGGCCTGGCCGCGACACCTCCGCCGCTGCTCGACGTCCTCGGAGCGCGGGTGCTGGCCGTGCTGGGCGACTCGGTGACCACGGATCACATCTCGCCCGCCGGCTCGATTCCGGCCTGGAGCCCGGCGGGACAGTGGCTCCAGGCTCGCGGGGTGACACCGCTCGCGTTCAATTCCTACGGCGCGCGGCGTGGCCATCACGAGGTCATGATGCGGGGCACCTTCGGCAACATCCGGCTGCGTAACGCCCTCGCTGACGAGGAAGGTCCCTACACCACGCACCAGCCGTCCGGCGAGGCCATGTTCCTGTATGACGCCGCCATGCGCTACGCGACCGATGGCGTGCCACTCCTGGTGCTGGCTGGCAAGGAGTACGGCAGCGGCTCGTCGCGGGACTGGGCCGCCAAGGGGACGACCCTGCTCGGCGTGAGGGCCGTGCTGGCCGAGTCGTACGAGCGCATCCACCGCTCCAACCTGGTAGGCATGGGCGTCCTGCCGCTCGAGTTCCTGCCAGGTGAGAGCGCCGCCTCCCTCGGCCTGACCGGCCGCGAGACATACGACGTGCTCGGCCTGGCCGATGGATTGGCGCCGCGCCAGACGGTCGAGGTCCGCGTCACGGCCGCCGACGGCACATCGCGAGGGATCCGCGCCATCGCCCGGCTCGACGGCCCGGTCGAGGTCGACTACTACCGTCAGGGCGGCATCCTGCCGGCGGTCCTGCGTCGCCTCGCGTCGGAAGGCTGACGGCCGCCCATCGCCTGACCGGCGAGGGCTGGAGTCACCGGACACCCCGTGTGACGCCGCGTCGGATGGCCGGCCCTTCAGTGACAGGATCTCGTGCCGCGGTCGGTGAACGTCTTGCCAGCGACGGGGACGAAGCGCCAGGAGTATTCGCCCCGGCGTAGGGTCAGCTTGAGCACACCGTAGGTGGTCGCGTTCCGGCTGCGGCTGTTGGCCTTGATCGTCTCGAAGCCGTAGTGGCTGCGGCCGCCCGTCCCGACGATGAACTCCTGGATGCCGGCCGACGTCGCCACGCCGCGCGGTGATTGGCGCCGGAAGCGCTCGTACAGGTGGTCATGCCCGTTGATGACGATCTCCGCCCGCGCCCGGTAGAGCGCACGCCAGAGCGGCCGGACCTGCGGCTGGTTGCCGTGCGGGCCGGAGCTGAAGAGCGGGTGGTGCCAGTACGCCAGGACGCAGCGGTGGGGGTGACCGGCCAGGTCGGCGCGCAGCCAGCGTGTCTGCGGCGAGTCCCAGGCGCAGCCGCCGATCTCGCCGCAGTTCGAGTTCAGCGCGTAGATCCGCCAGTTGCCCAGGTTATAGGCGTAATAGCCGCGTGACGGGTTTCCGGCCCGTGACCCGAAGTAGCCGAAGTAGCCGGCGGCGCCGTCGACGTGGTAGTCGTGGTTCCCGGGGGACGGGCGCGTCCGATCGCGGAAGGCACCCCACGTCGGGTGATAGCACTCGGCGTACTCGGTCGCGGACCCATCATCGTAGACGTTGTCCCCGGCCGTGAAGACCGTACCCGAGATGCCCTTGACGAGCGCCGCCGTTGCGGTATCGCCGCTCGAGCCGCAGGACGCGATGTCGCCTGCGCCGACCAGGACGACGCTGACGCCGGCGGCCGGCGTCGGCGGGATCGCGGCAAGCAGGCAGGCGGCCAGGGTTACCGCGACGAGCGGGATCAGCCAGCGGAAGTGGGGGCGCCGCACTGGCCTATCGTAGTCGCGGCTGCCAGCCCTAGCCTCGGTCCGCTCCTCAACGCCACAGGTGACCGTATGGATGCTCGCCGACCAGGAGGCGGCCCTCCGCGAACCGCTCCAGCGCATAAGCCGTGATGTCCACGGTCGTCGCCTGGCCATCGAGGATAAGCTCGGCCAGGCAGGCGCCGACGGCTGGCGCCGTCTTGAAGCCGGTGCCCGAGAATCCGCAGGCGAGGTAGAAGCCGTCCGGACCGGCGCGCCCGAGGATCGGACGCTGATCCGGCGTCATGCCATCCTGGCCGCCGTGCGAGGTCCGCAGCGTGCCGCCCGCCATCCACGGCACGCGCGCGCAGATGCGGGCGACCATGGCCTCGACGATGTCCTGGCGCATCGGCTCGAAGGGCCGGTCGGGCGAGCCACCGAGCTCGTTGCCCGACTCAAGGCCGACGAGCATCAGGTCGCGACCCTCCGGCCGGAAGTAGGCCTGGTTGACCTCATCGATGACGATCGGGAAGTCGACCACGCGGCCGCCCGGCAGGCCGAAGTAGGCGGTGTCGTGGCGCCAAACCTCGACCGGGACCTCGACGCCGACCGTCGCTGCCAGCTGACCTGCCCAGGCACCGGCGACGTCGACCACGACCGGGGCGTCGATCCGACCCTGGTCCGTCTCCACGCCGACGACCGAGTCGCCTGACACGGCGACGGCGCTGGCACGGCAGCCCTGGAGCAGGTCGGCTCCGTTCGTTCGAGCCGCCGCGATGAAGCCAGCGGCCGTCCCCGTGGGGTCCGCATAGCCCGAGTCGGGCTCGTACGCCGCGACGGCCACGTCATCCATGACGGCGCCGGGGACGAGCCTGGCTGCCGCGTCGGCATCGATGGCCGCGGTCGTGACCCCGATGCGCTGCTGCATGGCGACGTTGGCGCGCAGGTTCTCGGCCAGCGCGGCGGGGACGAGATGGAGAAAGCCAGTCCGCACGAAACCAGGGTCGCCCGCGCCGACCCGGTCCGCCCACTCGGTGAAGTACGGGAACGAGGCCAGGGCAAGGCGCGACTCGCTCTCCAGGTCGTAGTGCATGCGCACGAAGCCCGAAGATCGGCCCGTGGCGGCCGCACCGACCGTTGCCCGATCGAGGACCACGACCTTGACGCCCCGCCGCGCGAGGTGGAAGGCCAGGCTCGCGCCCTGGACGCCCGCGCCCACGACGATGACGTCAGCTGTCGCCTGCATCACCGCATTCTGACCCGTGGGGCCGTCCACGCGCGCATCGCCGAGCGCCCGGGCCGGCGGTACCGTAGCGCGATGGCATCGCTGATCGGCGGTTCGCGTCGTGCCATGGCCGCCAATGGCGTGGCACTGCTGATCAGCGCCGTCCTGTCGGCGGCGGGCTGCAGCACGGTCGCCCCACCGACAGTCCCCACGCCACGGCCCCCCGATGCTCGCGCGGCCACCGATGTGATCACCGAGGACGGCCTCCGTTCGCACCTGATCATGCTGGCTGACGTCACCGACGCTGCGACCGGCTATCGCTCCGTCGGATCACCGGGCTACGACGCCGCCACCGATCTGGTCGCAGATGCACTCCGGGGACTTGGCTGGTCCGTGACCGACGACGCCTTCGACGCGCCGACCTTCGCCGACGACGGCGAGTCGGTCCTCGAGGCAGGCGGGAGGACGTATGGCGTCGACGACGTGCGGCCGCTGATCTTCGCGCCGCCTGGCGCGGTGAGCGGCCCCGTGGTCGCGATCGACTGGCGCCCGGGCGCGTCCGACCGCACCGGCCGCGGGTGCCAGGCGGCCGACTACGGCGACTTGCCCCAGGGCGCCATCGTGCTGGTCCGGTCCGGGCCGTGCTTCCGGCGCGACCAGGTCATCGCCGCCCAAGCCGCGGGTGCGGGCGGCTTCGTGGCGGGCTATGGCTCGGCGCCGAGCGGGTCGGTGCCGCGCTCGACGCTCATCGATCCCGGTGGCCTCGAGATCCCGGCCATCGCTGCCTCGGGGCTTGTCGCTGACGCGCTCGCCGCCCTGTCCGAGGCAGGCGGCACGGCCCGCATCACGACCACCGGCCGCACGACCGAGACGCCCACGCGCTCGATCATCGCCGAGCTTGCCGGCAGCGAGCCAGGGTCGGTCGTCATGCTCGGTGCCCACCTCGACTCCGTCATCGACGGGCCGGGCATCAACGACGACGGATCAGGCGTGGCCGCGCTGCTGGCGATCGCCAGGGCCCTGCGCGAGACTCGGCCGCGAGCCACGGTCCGGCTGGCGTTCTGGAGCGGCGAGGAGCTCGGCCTGTTGGGCTCGTCCCACTACGTCGCCGGGCTGACGGATGCCGAGCGGACTGAGATCGTCGCCTACCTCAACGCTGACATGGTCGGCTCACCGAACGGCTTCGCCGGCGTCTACGACGAGGCCAGCGCGCCGGATGGGGCAAAGGCGATCACCGCTCTGCTCTCGGCCGCCGTCGAACGGGCAGGCGCCCGCCCGGTCCCCGTCGACCTCGCCGGCGTCTCCGATCACCTGCCGTTCGGGCGGGCGGGCATCGCGACGGGCGGCCTCTTCTCGGGTGCTAGTGAGAAAGTCGACGCGACGCAGGCTGCCAGCCATGACGCGACCGCCGGCCAGCCCGCGGACGGGTGCTACCACCGGCCTTGCGACGACCTGACGAACGTGGACCTCGAGCTCGCCCGAGTGCTCACCGCCGCACTGGCCGACGTGACCGTCCGGCTCGCGAACACGCCCGAGCTGCTGGCGCACTGATCTGATCGGATCCTGTCACCAAGAAAGCAGGACCCGGATGGGCCCTGCTGTCGGGGTCGCGATGGTGGGCGATACTGGATTCGAACCAGTGACCTCACGGATGTGAACCGTGCGCTCTAACCGACTGAGCCAATCGCCCTGAAGGCGCGACCGCTGTCGCGACGAGGATTATCCGGCCGCCCGGTCCGAGGCGTCAACGACAGTCAGGCGAGGCCGAAGACGCGCGCCACGATGGTCAACAGGATGAACGCCACGATGGGTGACCAGTCGAGCGTCCCGCCCTGCGGCAGGAAGCGCCGGATGGGCGCCAGGATCGGCTCGCTCGTCTCGAACAGGAAGCGCCCGATGGGGCCGCGGAAGGTGGGGTCGATCCAGCTCCAGAGCACGCGGCCGAGGAGCACGGCGTAGAGCGCCAGGACGAGGAAGCGCAGGAAGACGGCCACGAACTCCACCGCCCTCGAGTATAGGAGTGGCGCACGGGCCGCTCAGTGTGCGTGATCGTGGTCGCGCGGGCCGTGTTCATGCGGCCGCTCGCCGAAGAACGCGCGGCCGACCCGGACGATGGTCGCACCCTCTTCGATGGCGACCTCGAAATCGTCGCTCATGCCCATCGACAGCTCCGTCCCGAGTTCCGGGGCACGGAGCCGGAGGGATGCGGCGAGCTCCCGGAGGCCGACGAAGGTCGATCGCGCGGCCTCCGGTGTCTCGGCCAGCCGGCCGACCGTCATCAGGCCACGAACGTCGAGATGAGGCAGGGCCAGGATGGCTGGCAACTGTGCCGGCAGCTCGTCGGGTCGGAACCC
Source organism: Candidatus Limnocylindrales bacterium (assembly GCA_040514195.1). GTDB lineage: Bacteria > Chloroflexota > Limnocylindria > Limnocylindrales > CSP1-4 > CSP1-4. The sequence continues at coordinate 6,022 of JBEVDC010000072.1, forward strand.
GTCCTTGGCCGGATCGATGTCGACGTTGACCTGCAGGAGAACGGGGAGCCTCGCCCGGCCGCCCGGCGGCTCCGTCGTGCCGACTTCGGTCGTGTCGCTGGCCGCAACCTCGCCGACCAGGCGATCCAGGCGTATCGCCAAGTCGGCCGAGTCGACCGACTCGATGGCCTCGAAGATGCCCAGCGCGAGCCGCGCCTTGTTGCGCTGCAGATGGCCGACGAGGTGCCATGAGGCCCCGGGCACGAGCGCCACCTTGGCAGCGGCCTCCTGGACCCGGTTCTCGCCCAGGGTCGTCAGGCCGGCCGCGACCGCCGCCGCGAGGCGCGGGGCTTCGACGGTCTTGGAGACCGCCACGAGGGTGACCGACGCGCGGTCGCGCCCGGCCCGGGCACAGGCCGCAGCGATGCGGTCGAGAACGGCGGCCCTCGCCGTGGCGAAGGCGGCGACCAGGGTCGGGTCCGGCTCCACCGGCCCGGGTGGGACCGGATCGGTCAGGGCTTGCCGCGGCGGAGGAAGGCCGGGATGTCCAGGTCCTCGGTCTCGTAGGTCGGGCGTCGTGGGCTGGCCGCGACGGCTGCCTCGGCCTTCTCGGCCGGCTCCATGACCGGCAAGCCACTGGACGTGCGCTCGAGCTCCAGTTCCTTGAGGAAGTCGCGGTTGTCGCGACCGGCGGCGAGCCCCGAAGCGACCGTCTGGACGGTCTCGGTGCGGATCACTTCGCGCTTGCGCGCGGTGTCGAAGCCGGTGGCGATGACCGTGATCATGACGTCGTCGCCCATGCGCTCGTCGATGACCGTGCCGAAGATGATGTTGGCCTCGGAATCGGTCGTCTCGCGGATGATCTCGGCCGCCTCGTTGACCTCGAACAGGCCGAGGCTCGGGCCGCCAGTGACGTTGAAGAGGACGCCCTGCGCGCCCATGATGCTGACCTCGAGCAGCGGGCTGGCGATGGCCTGCCGGGCCGCCTCGACGGCGCGGTTCTCGCCGCTCGCCCGGCCGATGCCCATGAGCGCCGAGCCGGCGTTCTTCATGACCGC
>JBEVDC010000106.1:0-11823 GCA_040514195.1 Candidatus Limnocylindrales bacterium
CGAGGATCCGGAAGCGCACGAGGTCGTGCTCCTCGAGCTGTCGGACGAGGCTCTGGTCGGCGAGGTCGCCCAGCCCATCGAGCACGTCAAGGAATGGGCCGCCGCCGATGGCCGGCCCGCAGATCGCCTCGGCAGCCTCGAGGTCGAAGCCGCCGGAGAAGACGGAGGCGCGTGCGAACAGGGAGCGCTGGGCCTCGTCCAGGAGACCGTAGCTCCAGTCGATCGCCCCGCGGAGGGTCTGTTGCCTGGCAGGCAGGTCGCGAGCGCCGCCGCCCAGCAGCGCCAGGCGGCTCTCGAGCCTCGGCAGCATCGCCTGCGGGTTGAGCAGCTTGACGCGGGCGGCCGCCAGCTCGATGGCCAGCGGCAGGCCATCCAGCCGGGCGGTGATGGCGGCCACGGCCGGGGCGTTCTCGTTGGTCACCGCGAAGTCCGGCTTGGCGGCCATGGCGCGCGCGATGAACAACGCGACCGCCTCGTACTGGGCCATCGCCTCGAGCTGGGGCAGGTTGGCCGGGTCCGGGATGCCTAGCGGTGGCACGGGGTACTCCTGCTCGCCATAGACGTGCAGCGGCGACCGACTGGTGACCAGGAGGCGAAGGTCAGGCCCGGCCTTCAGTAGGTCGCCCATCAGCGCGGCCGCGTCCATGACCTGCTCGAAGTTGTCGAGCACCAGCAGGATCCGCCGCGAGCGGATGTAGTCGGCGACGCGTTCGGCGATGGTCGTCTCGCCCTCGCGCACGCCGAGGCAGGCCGCGATGGCCGGCGCCACCAGCACGCCCTCACTGACCGGCTCGAGCGGCACGAAGAAGACGCCGTCCGGGAAATCCTCGATGGATTCCGCGGCGACCTGCAGCGCCAGCCTGGTCTTGCCGGTGCCCCCGGGACCGGTGAGCGTCAGCAGCCGTGTCGTGGTCAACAGGCGGCGAGCTTCGGCGACTTCGTGGACACGGCCGACGAAGCTGGTCGGCAAGATGGGCAGGTTGTTGGGCGTTGCGTCGAGCGTCCGGAGCGGCGGGAACTGGTCGGGCAGACCTGCGATGGCCAGTTGGGCGATCCGCTCCGAGCGCGAGAGGTCCTTGAGCCGGTGCTCCCCGAGATCCCGGAGCGTGACGCCGGCCGGAAGGCTGGTTTCGGTCAGGGCGCGGGTCGTGCCCGAGACGAGGACCTGGCCACCATGACCGGCACCCGCGATACGGGCGGCGCGGTGGACGTCCAGTCCGACGTAGTCGGAGTCCGGCGCCACGACGCCCTCGCCGGTGTGCATGCCCATCCGCACCGACACGGCGACCCCGTCAGGCCACGGTTCGGCGGCCAATGCCCGTTGGGCGGTGACGGCGGCTTCGACGGCAGATGGTGCACTGCGGAAGACCACGAAGAAGGAGTCACCCTCGGTCTTGATCTCGCGCCCTCCGGTCGCCGCCAGCGCGGCCCGCATCAGCTGCTGGTGCCGCTCGAGGACATCCGTGTAGGCGGTCGTGCCCAGTCGCTCGACGAGGCGTGTCGAGCCCTCGATGTCGGTGAAGAGGAAGGTGACGGTGCCGGTCGGGTAGGCGGTCGGGTCTGGCATCGGTCGCTATCGATGGTGCGCTGTCCACCGTCCGGCGTCAACGCGGGCGGGCTGACGCAGCCTGCCCCGGCCGCCCCGCGCGGAGTGGTCGCGACTGGCGTGCGGCCTGTCGTCCTGATTAGCCGTTGACGGCTAATCCCGAGGCGGATAGCCTCGAGACATGGAGCGGAGGGTCGTCGTTCGTGGGCGTGCGCGCGCGCCGCGTGGTGTCAGCCGACCGGTCCGTGGCCCGGCACGAGTCGACGCCGACGAGCCGTTCCTTCCGCTCATGGACGCCTGGTTCGACCCAGCCACGCCGCCAGCACGCTGGGTGGTGGTCGTCGGCGACGACTCCGACGCTGAAGCCGCGCTCGATGCCGCAGCGGCCGCCCGCGACCTGCTGGTGGTCAGGACTGGCGATCCCGACGCCGACGCGCTGCTGGCGGATCTCAGCCCGGTCCTCGGTCGCCTGCTCGATGACACGACGCCGAGCCAGCGACGCCTTGCGCGCCTGATCCTGGTCGACGGCCTGCGGCAGGCGGATGCGGCCGACGTCCTCGGCATCAGCCGCGCCAGCGTATCGGTCGCGCATGCGCGGGCACGCATCCACGAGATCGCCCTCCTGCTGCGTGCGGTACGCGCCTGTTGGACCGTGGGCCGTACGACGTCGTTGACCCCCGGTGATACGGTGCCTCGGTGACCAGGCAGGAAGGCCCGGCGAACGATCCTCGCGGCGCGAACGAGCCCGCGGACGCCGGTCCCAGCCCGGAGCGTGCACATGACGCCCTGCTCCGCCTGATCGCGGTCGCGCTCTTCGCTCGGGCGCTCCTGAGTCTTGCCGACGCCGCCGCCCTCGCCACCGGCGGCATGGGCGTCTTCGAACTAGGCGGCATCGCCCACGCTGACGGTTCGCCGGTCTGGCCCATCCTATGGGGCGGCGTGGCGCTCGCGGCTGCCGCGCTCCTGTCGTTGCGTCGGTCGCTCGGTTGGGTCCTCGGCGCCGGCGTGTGCGTCGCCTACCTCGTGGTCGGGGTCGCCCACGCGGTCGACGCCACCTCGAGCCACACCGGCCTGCCGGCCGGCGTCTGGCTCATCTTCGCGGCCGACGTCCTGGTCCCCTCGCTCGTGCTGGCCGGCCTCTTCACGGTCAGGCCCTGGTTCCTGGCGACGACGCGGGCGGCCCGCCCAGAGGCAGGAGGTCGAGCCCCTATTCGGTGACGACGACCGTCCCGGCCATGGAGCCGTGGATGCCGCAGACATAGGGGTACGTGCCGGGGGTGTCGAAGGTGCGCTCGTACGTGGCGCCGTTCGCCAGCCCCGGGCTCTCCGGCGTCCCATCACTCCACTTGACCGTGTGCGTATTGTCGCCGGTGTTGGTCCAGGTCACGGTCGAGTCGACGGCGACGGTGACATCGGGCGGCGTGAAGGCGAAGTCGACGATCGAGACCGCGCCCGCGCTGCCAGCCGGTGCCCCGGCCGACGGTGCTTCTGTCGCCGTGGGCGATGACGTGCCACCCATGCAGGCAGCCACGGTGAGACCGAGGACGATGCCGAGGCCGATGGTCCTGAGCGTGCGCACGAGTCGGACCTCCGTGGCGTTGACGGTCGTCCATCCGTATCGATCGCCCACGATATCGCCCTCCACCGACATCCGCCAGAATCCATCGATGGCCCTGACGCTCGGTCGCCTCATCCCGATCCTCGGATCGCGGGGCCTCGAGGTGCCCGAACACGGCCCGCTCGTCGGTCTGGGCTGGGGGACCGTCGATCTCGACCGCGCAGCGATCGAGCTGGCCACCGAGGCGGGGCTCGATGGCTCGCTCGTGCGGCCGGCGCCCGAAGATGCTGCCCTCGGAGCCAGCGCCCGCCGCCTCGACCTGGCTGACGGCCCGCTCTTCCTGCTCGAGCCACGGACCGAGGGCCGGTTGGCGGCAGCCCTGGCACGCCACGGCGAGGGGCCGGTCGCGATCTACCTGGCCGCGGCCGACGCCGTCCGGGACGCGGGCGGAGCTGGGTCCGCGGGGGTCGCCGGGCGCCTGCTGGCACCCCAGGGCGATCCCTTGGGCGGGTGGAGTCGGCTCCTCCCGCCCGAAGACGCATGGGGGCCATTCGTCCTCTACCATCAGCCGATGACGACGGAACCGACCATCCGTCCAGCCACGGACGCCGACGCGGAAGCGATCGCCACGCTCTTCACCGACGAGGGCTACCCGGCGGGCCCGAGCGACATCCGCGAGCGCCTCTCGCGCTTCGACTCGGACTTCTCGACGGTCCGCGTGGCCGAGCTGGGCGGTGATGTCGTCGGTTTCGTGGCCGTTCACGTCATGCCCCGCTTCGAGCACGGTGACCGGATCGCCCGGATCCTGGCCCTGATCGTCGACGCCGGTGTCCGTGAGCGGGGCATCGGCCACATCCTGATGTCCACGGCCGAGGAGGTCGCACGCGAGACCGGCTGCGCTTTCATCGAGATCACCGCGGGGCGCCACCGCCCCGAAGCGCAGCATCTGTACGAGGCGGTCGGCTACGAGACGGGCATCGCCAACTACCTGCGGAAGCGCCTCTAGACGTCGCGATCGGCGCCGGGCGCCGCCCGTAGGGCGGCTGCGCTCGACGGCTCGTCGTATCGTTCACGCATGGCGCCCCGCAAGGAGGTCCTCGAGATCGGGGGCCGAGAGGTCACAGTCTCGAACCCGGACAAGGTCTACTTCCCGCAGGCAGGGCACACCAAGCTCGACGTGGTGCGCTACTTCCTGGCCGTCGCCGACGGCGCCCTGGCCGGTGTCCGCGGCCGGCCGATGGCGCTCAAACGATTCGTCGATGGCATCGATCACGAGCCCTTCTTCCAGAAACGCGCCCCTGAGAACCGCCCGGACTGGATGCGTACGGCGACGCTGACCTTTCCATCGGGCCGGACAGCCGACGAGATCGTCGTCGACGAAGCAGCCGGCCTGGCCTGGGTCGTCAATCTCGGTTGCGTGGACCTCAACCCACACCCTGTCCGGGCCGACGATCTCGACCATCCCGACGAGCTGCGCGTCGACCTCGATCCGGTGCCTGGAGTGCCCTATTCCCAGGTGCGCGAGGTCGCGATGGTCACTCGGGAGGCCCTGGATGCCGTCGGGCTGGTCGGTTGGCCGAAGACCTCCGGCTCGCGCGGCATCCACGTCAACGTGCGGATCCGGCCCGACTGGACGTACCCCCAGGTCCGCCGGGCGGCGCTCGCCTTGGCGCGTGACGTGGAGCGCCGGGCGCCCTCCATCGCTACCAGCAAGTGGTGGAAGGAGGAGCGCCACGGCGTCTTCCTCGACTACAACCAGAATGCCAAGGACCGCACGGTCGCCTCTGCGTATTCCGTTCGCCCGACGCCGGACGCGCGCGTCTCGGCGCCGCTCACCTGGGACGAGGTGCCAGCTGCCGAGCTCGGCGACTTCACGCTTCTGACCGTGCCAGAGCGGTTCGCCCGCATCGGGGACCCGGGGGCGGGCATCGACGACGCGGTCGGCTCCCTCGAGGCGCTCCTGGACCTCTCGGCGCAGCACGAGAAGGAAGGCCTGGGAGATGCACCGTGGCCGCCCAACTACGCCAAGCAGGCCGGCGAGCCGCCGCGCGTGCAGCCTTCTCGAAAGCGGCGTGCAGACAGCGACTACGAGGGCCGGGGCGTGGACGGTGGGCCGCCGCCGGAGGTCGCCGCGGAACGCGCCGCCGCCGTCGCGTCGGGCGACCCGAACGCGGGCCTGCCGACCGACGGGCCGGGCGCAGGTCCGGGCTCCCGAGGCGGACCCTGGACGGGCACGCGTCCGACCCCGACCGGCCGACGCAAGAGCACGGTGCCGGTCATCGAGGTCTCGCGAGCGAAGGCCAAGGCCGACGCGCTTGCCGGCTTCGAACGCTGGAAGGAACGCCATCCGGCGGTCGTGCCGCTCCTCGAGCCGGCCGACGTCATGGTCGATGTCATGCGCGGCCGCTCGTCGCTCTGGTACCGCGTGCGCGTGAACCTCATCCACGTGCCCGAGACCGATCGCCCTGGCCAGGAAGCCCTCGATCCCGACTACGACCCGATGACCGAGTGGATAGCCGCCGAACGGCCCGACACCGGAGCCGCCGACGTCACGCCCGAACCGAAGCCCAAGCCCAAGCCAACGCCAACGCCAAAGCCCAAGGCAACGCCAAAGCCCAAGGCAACGCCAGCGCCCAAGCCCAAGCCCAAGCCCAAGGCAACGCCAGAGCCCAAGCCCAAGCCGGACTCGCATCGACGATAATCGCCCGCACGGCTACACGTTTAGGTTGGATCCATGTCGATCGACACGCTTGAGCTGGGACGCGACGCGATCCGTCGTCACGCGTGGACGGAGGCCATGGAGGCCTTCTCGGCAGCCGATGGCGCCGACGGCCTCACCGCGGAGGACCTCGAGCTTCTGGGCGAGGCAGCGTGGTGGGGCGGGCACCCGGACGACGCCGTTGCCGCATTGGAGCGCGCGTTCGCCGGTTACGTCGCAACGGAACGGCCATTGCCGGCCGCGGGCGTCGCCTTCCGGCTCGCGTACCTCGCGTTTCGACGGCTGGCCGGTTCGATCGGCGCCGGATGGCTCGCCCGAGCCGAGCGGCTCCTGGAGAACGAGCCAGAATCGGCGATGCACGCCTGGCTCCAGATCCTGTACACGGTCATGGCGATGATGCAGAGCCGGCTGAGCGACGCGATCGGCCATGCAGACCGGGCGATGGAGTTGGCCCGCGAACACGGCAACCCGGACGCCCATGCGCTGGCCCTCAGCTTCAAGGGCATGGCCGAGATCGCTCGCGGACGCTGGCAGGATGGGTTGGTGCTGATCGACGAGGCCGCCGCCGCGGCCGCCTCGGGGCAGCTCGGGATCCGGTATGCCAGCGACATCTATTGCAACACGATCGCCGCCTGCCGGGACTTGGGCGATTACCGCCGGGCGGGGCAATGGACCGATGAGGCCGAGCGCTGGATGCTGCGCGAGTCCGCCGGCGGCTATCCGGGCATCTGCCGGGTTCATCGCGCCGAGCTGAAGATGATGCGCGGCCGATGGCCCGAGGCGGAGCAGGAGGCGCGCCAGGCGTGCGACGAACTCGAACTGTTCCGCCTCATGGACGGGCTCGGCTACGCCCATTACGAGGTCGGGGAGGTACGGCTGCGGATGGGCGATCTCCGTGCAGCCACCGAGGCATTCGATCGGGCATACGAGTACGGTCACGACGCGCAGCCAGGACTCTCGCGCCTCCAGCTGGCCAAGGGGGACCCAGAGGAAGCTGCGCGGTCGATCGCGCGCAGCCTCGCCGCGCTGGCCGGCACGGGTGGCGCTCCGCTCGCTTGGCGAGCCCGACTGCTGCCATCGCAGGTCGAGATTGCGCTGGCGATGGGCGACATCGAGACCGCACGGACCGCGGTCGAGGAGCTCGAGTTGATCGCACCCGAATTCGATCAGCAGCCCTTCATGGCGGCGGCGCTCACGGCTCGTGGCCAGCTGCTCCTCGAACAGGGTCAGCATGCTGAGGCGATGCCGATCCTTGCGCAGGCGTGGCGACTATGGCAGGAGATCGACCTGCCCTATGAGAGCGCCAGGGCTCGGGTGCTCTACGGCCGGGCCCTGCTGGCCGACGGGGACGAGGTGACAGCTCGCCGGGATCTTCGTGCGGCCCGCGCGGTCTTCGAGCGCCTTGGGGCGTCACTCGACCTCCAACAGGTGAGGCAGCTGCTTGGCGACGATGAAGGACCGTCTGCCGCCGCCACTGCGCGCGCGCAGAAGACGTTCATGTTCACCGACATCGTGACCTCGACCGACCTGGTCGGCCTGATCGGCGACCAGGGCTGGGACGAGCTGCTTCGCTGGCACGATCGGGAGCTGCGAGCGTCCTTCGCCCATCATCGCGGCGAAGAGGTGAAGCAGACCGGCGACGGGTTCTTCGTGGCCTTCGAGCGCGCAGGCGACGGGGTCGATTGCGCCGTGGACATCCAGCGGCGCCTGGCCCGACATCGGAAGGAGCACGGCTTCGCGCCATGGGTGCGCATCGGGCTGCACGCGGCCGAGGCGACGAAGGTCGGGGCCGACTACTCGGGTCGAGGTGTGCACGTCGCCGCCCGGATCGGCGGCGCGGCCGATCGCGAAGAGATCCTCATCTCGGAGGCGGTCCTTGCGGCGATGGGCCAGACACGCTTTGCCATATCCGAGCCGCGCTCGCTCAGCCTCAAAGGGGTCAAGGAGCCGGTCGAGGTCCGGACCGTCGACTGGCGGTAGCCCTCATTCCGCCTCGGGACCGTGGGTCGGTCGACCGCGATCGGGCGACGTCATGCGGACCTCGCGCGATCTCGCACCGACTGCCAGGAAGCCCAGCAGGCGCTCGCCCTCGTCGGCCACGGCGAATCGGTCGGCAGATCCGAGCCGCTCTACAGTCCGGACCTGCAATGTAGCGGTTCCATCCTTCTTGCTGCCGGTTCGTGCCACGTGCCAGGCGCCCTGGACCCGCCCGTCGATGAGCACCGCACCGAGGCCGATGGGGCGCTCGCCGAAGAGCGCGGCCACACGCTCGTCGGCGCCGAATCGCGATCGGTCGGCGTGGGCGAGGAGCACGTTGTCATACTCGGGCAGGTAGCGCACCGGCGCCGGCGTGTCGGAGTCAGGGAGCGGCGCACCGGGTATGTCGAGAAGCTCGCGGCCGCCTTCGTCCCGCATGGTCACCAGGCCGGGGCGCAGCCGATCGACGACCTCGCGCAGCCCGCTGATGCCTGACCATGTTCGGATGTCGGCCACGCTCGCTGGTCCGAACGCGGCCAGATACCGGCGCACGAGGCCGTCGAGGTCCGGTTCCGGCTCCACCGATCGATCGAGCCAAGCCTCCACGGTGGTGAACGCGGACGGCCCGCTGGTCTGCCACAGGCCGCGCGGCGTGACCTGGACGAGCGGAAGCATGTAGGTCAGTGCGTAGGCGAGCGACGGGGCATCGTGGTCGGGCCAGCGTTCCGCGAGCAGTGGCGTCAGCTGGGCGCGGGTACGCGGGCGTTCGTCGAACCAGGCGCGCCCCGCGGCCATGAGCGCCTCGGGTTCGATGCCCGCCATCCGTCGCCCGAACGGGCTCTGCGAGTGGAGGACTCGGTCGAGGACGGGGCGGATGAGGGGCCAGATGGCCAGGAAGTCGCGTTTCGTCGCCAGATGGAGCGTGCCCCGCATCAGGCCGCCACGCACCGCCTCGCGCTGCGCGATGAGATTCGAGACTTCCGCCGCTTCGAGGCCTTGGATCCGGCTCCAGAGGGCGACGTACGGGTTCTCGGGCACCTGCGCCTGCATGCCCACGAGGTGTTCGATCATCTCGGTCGCCGGCATCGCGACCCTGGACAGGAGGTGCTGGCGAGCCAGCGTCGCACGGTTGAGGGCGCGGAGGCTGATCGGGTCCCCGGATCGGGCGGATGGCGTCGTCACCCGCGTCGGCGATCCGAATGCGTCGTGACCGGCTGCACCCTTCAGGCGGCCCCGAAGATCCGTTCCAGCTCGTAGGGTGCCGTCACCTCCAGTTGGTCGTATCGGCAGGACTCGGGCGAGCGGTCGGGGCGCCAGCGTTGGAAGGTCGTGGCGTGTCGGAATCGGTCGCCCTGGAGGTGGTCATACGCGACCTCACAGACCCGCTCTGGGCGGAGCGGCTCCCAGGACAGGTCCTTGCCGGCGTTCCAGCGCGACGTCGCGCCTGGGAGACGCTGCCCGGCGGCCTCCGCTGCGGCCGCCCACTCGGCCCACTCCGCCCACGGATGCCCGTCGAGGGCGCCCTCACGCAGCGGCGCTACTTCCTCCACCAGCTCGCGACGGCGTGCCTCGGTGAAGCTGGCCGTGACGCCCACGTGATTGAGCTTGCCGGCCTCGTCCCACAGCCCGAGCAGCAGGGAACCGACCATCGTGCCTGGCCCGTTCTTGTGCCAGCGGAAGCCTGCCACCACGCAGTCGGCGGTTCGCGCGTGCTTGATCTTGAGCATCGCTCGCTTGCCCGGTAGGTAGGGTCCGTCAAGCGGCTTGGCGATGACGCCATCGAGCCCGGCGCCCTCGAACCGATGGAACCAGTCCTCGGCCGTGGCCGCGTCGCGGGTCGCCGGCGTCAGGTGGACCGGGGCCGCGACGTCGGCCATGACTGCCTCGAGTCGGGCACGTCGTTCGCCCTGAGCAGTCGGGCGTAGGTCCTCGTCGTCGAGTGCCAGCAGGTCCCAGGCCACGAACGAGGCCGGCGTCGTATCTGCCAGCATCCGGACACGGGAAGCGGCTGGGTGGATGCGCTGGAGGAGCGCCTCGAATTCGAGCCCAGCGGGTCCTCGGATGACGATCTCGCCGTCCACCACGCAACGTTCGGGCAGGTTCGCCCGGAGCGGCTCGGCCAGCTCCGGGAAGTAGCGATCGAGCGGCTTGAGATCGCGGCTCTGGATGAGCGTCTCGTCGCCGTCGCGAAACACGATCGCCCGGAAGCCGTCCCACTTGGGCTCATAAAGCCAGCCGTCGCCGATCGGGATAGCCGGGGCCGCCTTCGCGAGCATCGGCTCGAGCGGTGGCTGGAAGGGGAGGCGCATGGGCATCACGCAGACCATAACGCACGTCGGCGGAGCAGCCGTTCGCGACTACACTCCTCCCGTGCCGCACGTCATCGGCTCCAGGGGGCACACCTTCGCGCTCCTCGCGATGGTCGGGTGGGCCGTGGCGGGATGCGTCGGCGTCATGTCGCCGGCCGTCGCTCCGGGCACACGTGCGTGTGTCGGACTGCCGCAGGCCACGTGCGAACAGATCTTCCGGGACGCCGACGCGGAGGCTCGGGCCCGCGGGAAGGTCGTCGTGGGGATCGCCATCCGGTGTACGAGCGTGTGCACCGACGCGAGCGGAGAGGCCGAGCGATCGGTGACCTACTCGGACGGGACCAGCGAACAGGGCGGCTTCGGCTGGCAGGCGGCGGAGCCTGTGCCGGTCGGCGGCCCGATCGCGCCAGAGCCCTCGCTGTCGGTCGCCCCGACGTGTGTCGGCCTCGATGTGGTGACCTGCGAAAGCCGGGCGCTGGAGTCGGTCAGCGACCCTGCGCCGGGCGACGGCGAGATCGTCTCCATCGTCGTCCGCTGCACGCCCGGTCCTTGCACGAGCGCGAATGGCGAGGGCGAGACGACGATCACCTTTGCCGACGGTACGGTCAGGACGACGCACTGGGGCTACGCGGGCTCGCCCTAGGCCCTCATGGCCGCCCGTGGTAGCCTCGGGTGTCATGCCAGTGCCGACCTTCCGGGGCGATCCCTACCGCGTCCTCGACGTGGACCCCGGCGCCAGCCACGCGACGATCAAGCGCCGCCGGCGCGAACTCGCCCGCGAGCTGCACCCGGACCAGGCGGCGGGTGACGTGACTCGGACGGCCGAACTCACCAAGCGGATGGCTCGCGTCAACGCGGCCTATGACTTCCTGCGCGACGAGGATCGGCGCCGCGACTACGATCGGGCGCACCCGCGTGCTGGGGGGCATGGACGATCCGGCTTCGACGGGGGTACGGATCGCGACGGATCCTCCCGGCCGTCCGGGCCACCTCCGCCCCGGCCAACGAGGCCCGTGACGGCCCGCTTCGACACGTCGGACACGTTCCGGCGACGCAACGCCACGACCACGAATGGCAGCCACGGCCTGCGGGGCCACCGCCCGATCAGTGCTCGCGAGCGCGCCGAGGATCCCGAGCCGCTGCGGGCCAGCCAACCGAATGGACCCGTGAGGACGCGACGGACGCGACGGCGGGCGCCGCTGCCGTCGCTCGAGGAGTCGCTCGCGACAGAACTCGAGTTCGGCAAGTTCCGCGGCCACACGCTCGGACAGGTGGCCGCCTTCGAGCCGACCTACATCGACTGGATCGCGCGGACCATCACCCGCGACCGGGATCTCGTGGTCAAGGCACGAGTCATCCAGGCCGACCTTGACGAGCGGGGTGTCGAACGACGCGTCCGACCGCCGACGCCCGGATTCGGCGGAGGGCGCGGCCCGGACGACTGAAGGGACGAGAAATCCGAGCGGCAGGGCGATGGGCGACAGAATCGAGATCGGGACCCCGGCCGCCCGACCAGAGTCCCGATCCCTGGTGCCCGATAAGTGCGGCCGTCTCTCCCGCTGTGGCCGGCCCGTCGGCCGTAAATACCAGTCACTCGACTCGTTGAGGGGGACCGGCGTTCCCGAGCGCGATGGACAGCTCCATCGCCCCTGAAGCCGGGATCACATCCAGTCCCGAACCCGGTGGTCGACGCCTCGGGTGCGCATCCGGCCCG